>JAIRZP010000010.1 GCA_031267175.1 Coriobacteriales bacterium
CCAATGAAGGTGCGTCAAAGAGATGAGAAGAAAGCAGCAAAAATGGCAACAAAAGAGGGCGACTCTTCATAATATAAATTGAACAGGACTTTCAAAAATCTGAGAAAAAGGTTTCATTGAGCAGGAGGGAAGTCAGTAGCGCAGTAAGAATCGACAAGTATTCATCACATACAGATAAGGAGGATGCAGAATGGGTTACAAAGAGAAGATGGCCGAGGGAAACGATGCAACAGGCGATTTTACGTTTGCGCAGACAAGGAAGGCGGTTGAGAGCGTGGCCTATGCAATGGGTAAGGCGGCTGTGCGAGTGCGCACAGTTTACGAGGAAAAAGGAACAATCGTGCTCGATTTTTTCGCAACCTCTTTCATGGAAAAGGTGCCCTCACTCCAGTTGAGCAAAGAGCCCTACATCACTGCGATGATTGCCGTGGCACCCGATGCCAGCGGCACAATGATAGTTTCGTTGGATATAGCAGAGGCGTACACAACACAAGCCAAGACCTTTGGTATTCCCTCTGGCCCCAAAAACATACACGGGCTTTCGACGTATCGCGACTTCTGTGATCTTTTGGTCACTGAATTCAGCCGTATGAACCCCTCGGCAAGTATTGCAAGGCGCTAGTCGAGTCAATGCCACGTGAAAGGTGTAAGCAGAAAATCTGTTCAGGAAAGGAATGCGATACTAATGAAAATACCTACCAGTATGACAATGGATCTTCCACTTGCCGAACTCATCATCAACCCGACCAAGGATAAACAGGAGGAACTCAAGGACTGGTTTGAAATGTCTGTCACTCCCCAAGAGAAGAAAGAGGCTGACATCGAACGTGCAAAGCGGGATGGTCCGCTATTAAAGCAGCTCGGGCAGGAAATCGGTGTGCCATTCAACTATCTTGTCTTTGGCTATACAACGCAAGTGGAATACTCAGACGGGCCAAAAAGCAAGGCATATGCCACTGTCGAAGAGTTTCGCCAAGACCTGTTGAATGATTACAGTTGCGCGATGGTCACCAAGGCAGTTTGGTTGTTGACCATGAGTAAAAATGACACCCTGAGCGCCTATGGAGAGAACTACACAGAAAAAGACGTGGAGAGCTTTCATCCTTTGTTCCAAAAATGGATTGAGTCGAACGGCGGGACTGTTCCCAAGCAGGGAGGCTGCTATGTGGCTACCGCTGTGTACGGCTCCTACGACTGCCCACAGGTCTGGACACTGCGCCGCTACCGCGATCTAGCTTTGAGTCGCACGCTGTGTGGCAGAGCATTCATCAAAGCCTATTACGCGATAAGTCCGACTCTGGTTACGTGGTTTTCGAGGTCTTCGTGGTTCAACGCAACGGTTAAACCGCTGTTAAACAGAATCGTTGACAAGCTTAAACGCCAGGGTTACCGCGATACGCCATATGATGATTGAGCGGTTCTCGCAGGAGAGAAACGTGCCCTGACCTACTATCGCTATGCGGCAATTATCTGTTTCCCGGCACCGTGCGCTTGTAAATGACCCTGCCGGTCTTGCGCACATGCCGCAGGAACCCGCTGGGGTCGTCACCATCTACGAACACAAGGGGCTCAATGCGGTCGTCGATATCGATTCCCAGACCGTAGAGATAAGACTCCAACTGCAGAATATCGCCGTCAAGCGTGTCGACGACAACAGCAATGTCTATGTCGCTGTCCTCCGTCGCGTTGCCCCGTGCCTGCGACCCGTATAAGATAATAGCCTGGGGAGACAGGTAATCGACGACTGCCTCAGAATAGCGGCTCAGGCTCTCATCTAATGTTTGTCTATCCATGTTACAAACTCCTCAGTATCTTTAATGAGTTGCGCGCAACGCTCTTTGGTCAGAGATCTGACGTTCTTCGTGACGCCGACGGCTGCTCAGCCCACCCCTGCACGTATAATGGATAACCCGTGCAAGAGCAACTCGCATAAAGTCTAGCATTCCAGCACCGCAACTGTTGTGTCGAGTGCTTCCGCAATATCAGCAGCAGTTTTGTCGTCTAGCGTGAGGCCCTCGTCGTTGAACATAGCTGAAGGGAGCACAAGCTCTAGGGCTTTGTGGTGAGCGGCCTGCCTGATAATGTCCTTCGCTGTAAGCAGGCCCGCCACATCCACGTTACCGCCAAAGAAATCGTTTTTTATGGGAAGAATATGCTGGCGGTACGCCGGCCAGAGTTCGTGCAGCACAGCGGCAAAGGCCTCTCCGGTTACGAGCAGGTGTTCTTCTTGGGTTCCAAGGCCAACAGGCACCGGCTCCGTGCCGTAGCGGTCTACGAACTGCCGCACCATGCCAATGCCGTCCTCCAGTAAGGGAAACTCACCGTAGTAGGAAGCAGCGGGCAGATGTGCGGGCAGTGCACCCGGCCAGGCCTTGAGGTAGAACTCGTCGGCCAGCTGTACCTGAGGGGCCAGATGCTCCAGCTGCCGGATGATGGCACGGGCGCTCTCCGGCGCATCGAAGCCCTGCTGCACCCTCGCGTAGCGCGTGTGCCCATAGGGCACAACGCCTGTTGCCGTGATGCCGGGACGTGCGGCGATCCATATCAGGGTCTCGTCAAGCACGGCACCGTCGTTGACACCCGGCATCAGCACAATCTGTGCCTTGAACTCGATGCCTGCCGCGAGGAGCTGCTCCAGCATCTCAATGCCGCGCGCGTGGTTGCTGCCCATCATGTGCCTGCGCACCGCCGGATCCACGGCGTGCAGGGACACGTGCAGCGGCGAGAGACGCATCCGGATGACGCGCTCGATGTCTTCATCACTCAGATTGGTGAGCGTGACAAAATTACCGTGGAGAAAGGAGAGGCGGTAGTCGTCATCGCGCACGTAGAGTGTGGGGCGCATACCCTTGGGCAGCATCCTCATAAAGCAGAAGCTACAGCTGTTGACACAGCGCCGGAGCCCGTCAAACAACACGTCGGAGAACTCTATGCCCCAGGCCTCGCCAGGATTGCGGTGCAAGACTACAAGCTTGATAGGTGCATCGTTCGGAGGTGCGTTATCTGGGGAGCTCGCTTTATACTCTAGCACTACCTCCACATCATCGGTGAGCCACTGCCAATCCAAAATATCGTTCAATGGCTCACCGTCAACGCCAAGGATCGTCATGCCCGGTTTGAGACCAGCTAGCGCGGCAGGCGAATCAGGCTGTATCGCGGCAATGCGAGCGCCAGCACTCCCGTGGATATGTTGTGGATAGGTCATGATTATGAGGGTAACATACATACACACTGGCGCGAGCGCAGTTTACTGACCCGATAATTTTTCTCTGGACCACGAACATTTGTTCTGATATACTGTGTACCTGCAAACGAAAGGCAGGTGCACATGGAACTCCTGGACAAACTGACGATACTGGCCGACGCGGCCAAATACGACGTGGCCTGCACGAGTTGCGGGGTGAGCCGCAAGGAGGTCAAGGGGCAACTGGGCAATACGATGAACGCCGGCATCTGCCACAGCTTCTCGGCGGACGGCCGCTGTGTGACGCTGCTTAAGGTGCTCTACACCAACGTCTGCAGCTACGACTGTAGCTACTGCATCAACCGCCGTTCCAACGACGTGCCGCGCACGACCTTCTCCCCGAGGGAGCTGGCCGAACTGGTCATCGGGTTTTACCGGCGCAACTACATCGAGGGGCTCTTCCTCTCCTCCGCGGTGTTGAAGAACCCCGACTACACCACCGAGCGTATGTGTGAGGCACTCCGGCTCTTGCGCGAGGAATATGGCTTTCGCGGCTACATCCATGCCAAGGGCGTTCCCGGTACCTCCGATGAGCTACTCGTGCGGCTTGGGGTGTTGGCCGACCGCGTGAGCCTCAACATTGAGCTGCCCTCGGAGGAAAGCCTCCGCCTGCTGGCCCCGGAAAAGAGCAAGGCGAGCACGCTCGGGCCCATGGCCTTTGTCCGCGACGGCATCAAGGCAAACTATCAGGACAAGCAGCTCTCCACGGTGCGCCGCACCCGCTTTGTCCCGGCCGGCCAGAGCACTCAGATGATAGTGGGAGCAACGCCGGAGAGCGACTACCAGATACTCCGGCTTTCGGCGAGCCTCTACCGCACTATGGAGCTCCGTCGGGTCTTCTTCAGCGCCTACATTCCCGTTAACTCAGACCCGTTGCTGCCCACGGGCACCGAGGCACCCCTGCTGCGCGAGCACCGCCTCTATCAGGCCGACTGGCTCATGCGCTTCTACGAGTTTGACGTGGGTGAGATAATCGACGAAGACGAGCCGTTCCTCGATCCGCTCATCGACCCCAAATGCAACTGGGCGCTCAGGCACATCGATCAGTTTCCGGTGGAGATTAACAGGGTGCCCTACGAGATGCTCCTGCGTGTGCCGGGCATTGGTGTCAAGGGTGCCAAGCGTATCGTCATGGCGCGCCGCCATCACAGCCTGCGCTTTGAGGACTTGAAACGCCTCAATATCACCTTGAAGCGGGCACAGTACTTTATCACCTGCAACGGCGCGTATCCAGAGGGAGTGGTGTTTGACCCGCTCTCCATCTATACGCTGCTTGCGGGCGAAACGAAGAAGCGACGGGCCAAGGGGGTGCTTGATGGACAACTGCAACTCCTTGCTTGACGACGCTGAGCTCGTCTATCTCTATGACGGCACGCTGGAAGGCATGCTTGCCGCAGTCTTTACCGCCTTTGCGCGCCACGAGGACCCTGCGAATATCGTCGAGGCCGGCGACCTGCAGGAAAGCATGCTGTGTTCCTATGTGCCGGTAACCACCGAACTCCGCTACGCCACCCGCGTCAAGAACGGCATTACAGAAAAGCTGGGAGAGCGCTGTTATGAGGACATCAAGAAGGTCTTTTTGTCTGATGATGCCCAAAAGGGCGGGGTGCTGTATCGCTATATCCGCTACTCCCTTAAGGCAGGGCGATGGTCGTTTACCCATCTGGCGGAGCCGGAGGTGGCGGACTTTGTCGAGTTGCGTGCGCGCGTAGAAAAGGAGGCCCACTGTATGCTGCAGTTCGTGCGCTTTGCCCAACTGGAAAACGGCGTTTTCTTCTCGCGCATCGCGCCCAGGGCCAGCGTGGTGCCGCTGATAACCGACCATTTCGCGCGCCGTTTGAACGTGCAGCCCTTCATCATCTATGACAGCGTGCATGGGCTGGCCAGTGTCTTTGACACGGAGCGCTGGTGGCTCGCGGATGCCAGAACCCTCACAGTGCCAAAAAACAGCAGCGTCGAGGACGAGTATCAGGCCCTCTGGCAGTGCTTCTATGACACAGTTGCCATTGAAGAGCGCAAGAATCCTACCTGTCAGCGCAACTTCATGCCCAAGCGCTTCTGGGGCAACATGTGTGAGCATATCCCACCGGAACTCCGCCGGAAGCAGCCCGGCACTGCTACGCCTACCGCAGTCGCGCGCCTGGGAGCGGCCCGCCAGAAGCTGCTTGAAGAAGGGTACACTCCATAAGAAACAGTCTCAGCATCCTAGCAGGGATTTTATGGTGAGAGCATGAACTCTGACGATTGGTGAGCCTGGCGAGAATCCTACCCTATCTCTTGCAACGCGGTAAGCACCGCTGTGATCTGCTCCTGTGGGGTGGAGGCACCGGCCGTAACGCCGACCCGTTCCGCTCCCTCAAACCATGCCGGATCCAGTTCTTCAGGGCGCTCGATGTGATGCGTGTTGGCGCAGACCGCCTCACAGATCTGGGCGAGCCGGGTGGTGTTGCCGGAGTTGCGGCCCCCTACCACCACCATGACGTCCACCTCGTGAGCCAAGAGCTCTGCAGATTCCTGGCGTTGGGTTGTCGCAAAACAGATGGTGTTCTTAACCAGGGGAGCCACGCCTCGATGTTGCAGGGCCTGTACAACGGCATCGAGCGCGGCGGCACTCTGCGTGGTCTGCACGACGATGCCCAAAGGCCCCTCTGGCAAGGGCTCCGGCAGGTCGGCCGGGTCCTGGATGACCAGCGACTCCGAGCCCGCATAGGCGTCGATGGCCTCAACCTCGGGGTGGCCCTTCTCCCCTACGATAATCACGGTGTACCCGTGTTTGCGCAACTCGGTAGCAGCTTTCTGCGCCTTCTTGACATAGGGACAGGTGGCATCGACAACCGTGAGGCCCTTTTCACAGGCCGCCTGGATAACCTGGGGCTTGACGCCATGCGAGCGGATGACCAACACGCCCTTTTGCGCCGCGTCCACGCTCTCTAACTCGCAGATACCCTTCGACGCCAACTCAGAAACCACCTGGGGGTTGTGAATCAGAGGGCCCAGCGTGTACACCTCATCAAACGCGGCGGCCGCTTCGGCAGTCAGCGAGAGCGCGCGCTCCACGCCATAGCAGGCTCCGGCATAGTGTGCGAGCCGTACCTCCATCACTGCTCCGGTTCGGGCAGGGCATAGATGGCGGTCATGATGTCGCGGGTAAAGCGCTCGAGCTTCTCAGCCTTTTCGAGCTCTGCATACGCGGGGTCGGCGAGGCTGAGCGGCTCACCAAAAGTGAGTTTGACCGTGGGAAAATGCCAGCGCCGGGAACCTTCGGGGCTTATCTTCTCTGTGTTCCAGAGCCTAAACGGTACCACGCGGGCCCGGGCCAGGTTGGCAATGAGAGCCACCCCCTCGTGCACCTCGCGCTCGCCCTCAACGATCTCCTCGCCTCTGCCCCGCGTGCCTTCGGGAAAGATGCCCACGAGCTCTCCGCGTTTGAGCATGGCAACCGAGCGCTTGACCACCTTGAGATCGGCCGCGGCACGCTTGACCGGATACACGCCCACCCACGAGGCCAGACGCCGCACCCCCTTGATCTTGAAGAACTCCTCCTTGCCGATGAAGCGAATAGTCCGGGGCCTCAGCGCCATCATGGGAAAGAGCGGATCGAGATACGACCGATGGTTGCCGGCGAGAATGAGCCCTTCGTCGAGATCGCGGATGTGCTCAGCGCCCCGCGTTTTGAGGCGAAAGGCCGGGGTGAAGAGGACACGCAGCAACCCCGCAAGGATATGGTCGAAGATCCGCGGCGTGCCACGACCCCGGTTGATAGGGTTATCGTAGAAGTAATCGAGTGGTTTCATCGTGCTCCAGTGTAACCGATTCGGTGCCAGGTGCGCATTGAGCGTTACCGTGGCAACGTGAGTTCATCGCGGAGGCGCAACGGATACCTGCTCAAGTATGACGTCCACGACCTCGCCGATGTTGAGGTCGGTGGTATCCAGCACGAAGGCGTCGTCGGCTGCTCTTAAAGGTGAGGTCTTGCGCCCGCTGTCATACGCGTCGCGGCGGATGATGTCGGCCAGGACTTCCTCACGCCTCTGGTTCTGCGCGGCTTCGCCAAACCGTGTGGCATTCTGCCCAAGACGCCGCGCCGCGCGCGCCTCAGGGCTGGCCGTGAGGAATATCTTGAGCTCAGCGTGGGGAAACACCGTCGTGCCGATGTCCCTCCCTTCCATCACCGTGTCCCGCTCGCCACCGATACTCTGCTGCTGGGCCACCAGGGCATGCCGCACCCCCGCGACAGCCGACACCTTGGAGACGACAGCATCTATCTCGGGCCTGCGGATAGCGCGGGTCACGTCCTCGTCGGCAATAAAGACCTCGCTTGGCAGGGCCTCCCCGGCCTGGTAACCAAAGCGGATGGCATCGCTCAAGGCAATGCGGGTGAGCGCGGCATCGTCGTCGAGGTCAACCTGGGTGTCCAGCGCGCGCCACGCCACCGCCCGGTACATGGCACCGGTGTCGAGGTAGGCAAAGCCGAGCCTTTTGGCAACCAGCTTGGCAACCGTAGACTTACCGGAACCGGCCGGCCCGTCAATGGCGATAATCATAGCTCTCTCCGTCCTGCATCGTAGGCACCGCTGCTTACTTGTCTGAGCCAAAGAGCTGGTCAAAGGCCTCTATCGTCGCGAGCGTGTCCTCATGGTTGCCCACCCCCACGCGTAGCCCACCGCCACCCGGAAAGGCGCGGACAATGATGCCACGTTCAAGCAACTGCTCAAAGCTCCGCTCGGGCTCCGGCACAAAGACCCAGACAAAGTTGGCCTGACTCGCATAGTACGCGAGCCCCAACCTGTCAAAAGCCTCGCTGAGCCGCGTGCGCTCCAGGGCATTCTCCGCCCGCCTGCGTTCCAGCTCTTCATCTTGTCCCAGACTCGCCAGCGCACCAACCTGGGCCACGGTATTGACGTTGAAGGGTTCGCGCAGCTTGTCTACGGCCTCGACGACGGGCTTGGGGGCAAAGCCATATCCCACGCGCACGCCGGCGAGTCCGTATATCTTGGAGAAGGTGTGGAGGACGACCAGAGGCCGTACCCCGTCATACCAGCTCAACGGGGCCAGATGCTCCGAGTCTGTTGCGAACTCCGTATAGGCAAGGTCCAGTACCACCAGAACCTGCTCCGGCACCGCAGCCATGAAGCGCTCGTACTCTGCCTGGGTGATAATACCGCCGCTGGGGTTGTTGGGCGAGCACAGCGCCACCATTTTGGTTTCGGGCCTGATCGCGCGGAGCAGGGCATCGGTATCAAAACGGCCATCGGTCGTGAGCGGCACTTCGTCATAGGCGGCGCCAGCAACCTGCGCTCCCATGCGATAGACGATAAACGAGGGCCAACAGTAGGCAACGCGGCTTCCCGGCGTAAGGCAGGCCTCTGCCAGGAGCATGAGCAGCTCGTTGGTGCCGTTGCCCACCATAATCTGATCAACAGGCACGCCATACTCAACCGCGAGGCCCTGCTTGAGCGCGTAGCAGGAGCCGTCGGAGTATTCGTTGAGTTCCGAGAGACAGCTCCGCATGGCCTCAAGAGCCGAGGGAAAGGGCGGAAAAGGACTCTCGTTGGAGGAGAGTTTATGGATGCTCGGCACCTGAGCAATCTCGCGAATCTGTTCCTCGCGAAGTCCGGGCTGATACGGTTGTATGGGTTCGAGCTCGCTCTTGAAAAAACTCGTCCAGTTCATCTAGGCTCCTCAGATCCTTTCTTGTGTACTGCCACTTCTGTTGCCGGCATTTCTGTTACAGCCCGCTTGACCCAAAGCCGCCAGCACTTCGCTCTGTCTCGTCCAACGCGTCGCATTCGCGTATCCTCACGAGTGGCACCGCCTGCACGACCAACTGCGCTATCCGTTGTCCCCGCTGGATGACGATGGCCTCACGCGTATCGGTGTTGAGGGCAATGACCTTGATCTCACCACGATACTGGCTGTCGATGAGGCCCGGCGTATTGACGAGGGTGAGGCCCTGCCTGAGTGCCAGGCCACTGCGCGGTTGCACAAAACCCGCAAAGCCCTCCGGGATGGCCAGGGCGATGCCGGTGGGGACAACCGCTCGCTCTCCGGGTGCTATCGTGAGGTCCTCGGCAGAGGACAGGTCAAGCCCCGCGTCGCCGGCGTAGGCATATTCCGGCAGGGGAAGCCCTTTGTCGAGGCGCAGCAGCTTGAGTTCTACCGGCATCTTACATCCCCTTGAGAGCATGCTGGAACTCGTCTATGTCCTGAAAGTCCTTATAGACCGAGGCAAACCGGATGTAGGCCACGTCATCAATGGCACGAAGCCGCTCCATGACGAGGACGCCGAGCTTCTCTGACGCTATCTCGCGCTTGGGCAGGGCGTTAAGCTCCGCTTCCACGTCGTTGATAAGTGCTTCGAGGGTGGCCAGCGGCACGTCGCGCTTGACGGTTGCCGTGAGCAGGCCACGCAGCAGCTTCTCGCGATCAAAAGGCTCCGAGCTCTTGTCCTTCTTGTGCACTATCAGAGACTGATCCCGGTAGACTTCCACCGTGGTAAAACGCCAGCCGCAGGCCTCGCACTTACGACGACGGCGAATCTGGCGCCCGTCCTCCGACGGGCGCGAATCAATGACCCTGGACTCAGTAGAACCGCATTGTTGGCACAGCACAAACACTCCTCAATCGGGCTGGGGACACCGGCGGCCTGAGCCAGACTTGACCAACCCTGACCTTAATCAGACCTGATCAGCCCTGGCATACGCTACCGGCACCAGAAACTTCTGAGTGTATTTTAATCCAACAGGTCCGTTTCCACGAGGATGGCTTCAACACTGGCAGTCAACAGTTCCCTGAAATTGATGTCAACGTGCCTCGCGAGCGGCAATACTGCCACGGTCCTGCCCTGCCAGGTCAGCATGAGCTCGCCCTCCCTGTCAGCAATACGCGGCTTGATGGTCAGGTAGAAGTCCTCTCCTCCGAAGATATCCACTTCGGAAGGAATGCGAAACTCCGCGACCCCATCCCTCAGTACAAGCCTCCTGCGGCAGATGAGTTCGGTGACCTCTTTGGTGCCGGTCTCCGTGCCCTTTTCAACGACTCTGAGAAGCCGGGCATTCGTGAGAAGAAAGAAATAGAGCAGGGGAACAGCGAGAAAAACCACCACGGTAGCTCCGGTTATTGCCAGTGCGAGCTCTGCGAACGGAAACTCCGACTCTGCCAGAGGCGCTGCCTCCTCGACAATCGGTGCCACCTCGGCGGGTACCGGGCTGTAGAACGCGGTCGTGAGCGTCTGGCCCACCCCAGACTCAAGCTCACCGGTATAATGCGCGGTCACATCATACCAGGCCAGATCGTGGCTGCCCTCCTGGCCGCGGTAGGTGACGTGTGCCGTAAAATCATTGGGAAGCCCCAGGCTGTCCAGACCGGTGAGTTCGTATTCCGCTTTCAGCAGCTGCAAGACGTTTTCCTGGGTCTCACCCGGTGTTGTCTCGCTTACTACCTCAAAGGTCTTTGCTGTAGGGATCCGTGTATAGTCGTTGTCGGGCAAGTCGGTTATGTCTACGGTCTTATCCACTTCCACCCGATAGGAATGGTAGCGCTCCACATAGCTGAAGGGAGTGGTAGTGTCCAGCCCGATCTCTCCCTGAAAGTCGCCGTCTTCGATCGCGTGCATAGCGGGAAAGTAAGCTGCCCAGTTGTCAAGACCCTCGACGGGCACCTGGCTGAAGAGAGTGCGAGTATAGCTCTGTTTTGGACGCTCATAGCCAGGATCTTGCTTTGAGATGAGAGTGTCAAACCGGTATTCCCGACCCTCGTAGGTGATAACCCTCGGAAAGCGCTCAGCGGTCTCGGTTTGCAGATAGGTCTGTTCTACGGTGAGCGTGCCATCGGGATTCATAATCGGTGTGGAGATGTCTGCAAAAGCTGCGGGTGCGAGTGCTCCTTGCAGACCGAGGAGCACGATGAGTGCTACGGCAAACGCTGATTTTCTGGTGTTCTGTTTCCTGTTCATGGTAGATCCCCTTCGTTCTTGTTATCAGGTATCCTGTGCAGAGCCGTGCTCACGACCAATAGCCCTCGTGGTGGATGGTCTTCGTGTAGCCGCTTTCGATGTATTGATCCTCATAGACGGGTTCATAGCGTGCAAATATTGTTTCTGAATGGAATCCGCTGTGTCCTGTATCGAGAATGTGTCGATCGCCGAACCCGTCTACTATGATTTTGCAATCGTTGCAGACAAGATGATGCTCATATATCGGATTCTCCCCCACATACACGCTCTGCCAGCTACTCGTATCCACCCACACCTGCTCGTCCCACGGCTCGTGCCAGACCTTCTTGGATCCGGAGTTACCGCTATTCCCAGAATTGTTACCGCCAGAATCAGAGCCTCCATTGCCGCCGGAGTTGCCACTACCATTATTACCGCTGTTGCCGCTGTTGCTGTTGTTACCATTGCTGCCGGAAGGAGACCCTCCGCTGCCGTTGGTGCTGCTATTACCAGTAGTACCGCTGCTACCTGTGCCGGAGTTCGCACCGGTGCCATTAGATCCACTGTTATTGCTGCCATCACTTCTGCTGTTACCGCCAGTTATACTGTCTGAGGAAGAACCCGAAGAAGAACTACCGAAAGAGGCTGTACCGCTGGATCCGGTACTGGTTAAGCCGGTGCCCTGTGAGGCGGTACCACTTGAAAGCGCCGACAGCGAAGCATCACCGTCTCCGATTATCTCACCAGGCGGTGTAGTGGTCAGGATAACGCCGGTTGCCACTGCGGCGGTCGTTAACACACCGGCAGAGCCCAGGGTAACAGCGAAGCGGCGACGGCTGATGTGCTTGAGCAATCCTGTGTCTTCGGTTAAAGAATCTGTGCTGCTCACAGGATCAGCCGGCGATACCGCGTCTGTAGTTATCTCCGGCACAGCCTCAGTGTCATTGCTCTTATCAGGCGTCATGTTCATCATCTCGCTCCCCTGCTTCTTTGGCATTGCTGCGCCGTTTGACTGCCACCACTACAAGCATTACTCCCGCTGCCACCAGTATAGCAAGACCTAAGCCTTGAAGCCAGACAGTGTCTCCGGTAATGGGAAGGCCAAATCCTCTGGCAAAACTCGCAAAGAAGCTCCCGGGGTTGATGCCGAGATCTTCTCTTGGATGCGTGAAGGTTGCTACCACCCTCGTCTCTGTTGCATCTGTGGCAACATCACTGAGCACCGGGGCCTCCCCTCCCCAGTTGCGGGAGAGGTCTGCGGTAATGGAGCCCTCGATGACAGTCTCATCCCCCATCTCATCTATGGGGAGGAGGCCTTCAGTGGCTATGACCGCATAGGCCCAGTCCCTCAGCTCAAAGGCATCGGTGTCATCGGCATTGATGTCCAGGAGCTGGACGATACCGGGGATGGTCTCAGGCTCGCTACTCTCGCTACTCTCGCCATCCTCCCAGCCCACTCCGGTGTAGAAACCCTTGACTACTCCGCCATAGACCGCACGAAGCCCTGTGAGGTACTCTCCTTCCTCAAGGGTAAGGTCTGCCACATCAAGGCGTAGGGCACGGGTCGTGGAGACACACTCCTGCCACACGCGCCAGCCTGGCTCGAGGGAAACCGACATCTTCCTCTCGGGGTTGTTGGCGTTAGGGGGATTGGCACTCAGAGGGCTGTAGGTAAACGCTACCGGCTCTTCTGAGTCAGTCAGGTTCGTCTTGTAGAGGATATGCATGAGAGAGTCGTAGTCCATACCCTCCGGTGCGGTACCCGTCCAGAGCGTCGTCATGCGGTAGCCTTTGGAGGTGACATATTCCAGACTGTCGGTTATGGTGAACTCATCTACGCGTACGTTGGAGGTTGAACGGGCTCCAAAGCGGTAGTAGTACTCCTCGCTCCCGACGTTGCTTCCGGCGTTATCCTTCGTGCCGTCGAGAGCAGAGCCGGTAAGCGCAATGGTCTTCTTGTATACATCGACAGATACCTGGATGAGGTCGTTTTTGAACACCTGTACCTCACCTGTGGTATCCGGTGTTATCTCAAAGTAGTGTGGACCGTCTGCGCTTTCCTCTGTCTCGGCGTAGAGCGGGTTGGGGCGGGTCTCATCAAGTCTGTAGGAGCCTACTGCCACAGGGGAGAATACGCACTTGCCATAGTCATCGGTTATGTGCCTGGACACCTCTGTCCAGTCCCCCTTGCCGGGTCTGCTCTCCTTATAGAGGGTGAACTCGGTATTGGCGACAGGGACTTCGGTGTCACTGTCGAGTTTTTCAGCTGTGACCTCATGGGGATCCTCCTTCAGGATAAAAGCATTGAGGCGGGTTACCGGATCGAGGAGGTTGCCGGTCACTTTGATCTGCTGGAGGCTTATGGGGTTGGGATCAGGGAGGAGGTAGCCCGGTGGAGGCTTTGTCTCCTGGATGGCTACGGTGCCGAGGGGGATGATGGGGGTGCCGCTGCTATGATAGTAAAGAGGGTCGCTTCCAGAGACAAGCAGAATACTGGACAGGATTGCTCTGCCAGTTAATTCTGTCCCAAACACCCAAGTCCTCGTTGGCTTTCCAGAGGCCTCAGCTTCCTTCAAAGTGTCATAGTATCCATCCCAATAGCGTACGGTAAACTCGGCGTTGGCAAGTAGAAGGCCATCGGGGTCGTCTGTGCCATAAGCCTCCCCTGTAACAGAGTCGAGTTTCTGGACGAGCAGGAGTGCCGGGTCGTTCAACGGCTCATCTTTGCGAAGGGTCGTCGCGAGCGATGAGTTGAGTACCACCTGCGTGATGGTAGGATCAAGCTCATAGCCCTTCGGCGCCTTAAGCTCTTTAACGTAGTAGGTCCCAAGACTGAGCGCTGTGGCCTTATCAGTTTTACCCGCACTGTCCGTTACAAAGGTGTGGATGGGACTAAGGCCCGCGTTAGCGTCTCCCCAGGAGCGGTAGAGCCCATACTCAGCACCCGCCAGGTCATAGCAGAGATTGCCTTCGGTGACAGAAGGGTTGGCCGAACTCTTGACGAGTGTGATGTCGCCTAAGGGTACATCCGCACAGTAGCACAGCGCCACAGAGGAGTTGAGTAGCACAGAATAGACGGTGGGGTCGACTGCGTAGCCCCTGGGGGCCTTTGTCTCCTTAATGAAGTAATTGCCGTAGTAAAGCCCTGCAGCCCGGTTTGTGTTACCGGCAGAGTCTGTGGTGAAAGTGTGAAGGCGATTCACATTCAGGAGGGCATCTGCCTCGCTCACATAGAGTCCGTACTCAGCACCAGCGAGGCTGTAATAGGGGTTTCCATTGGTAACACCGGGGTTTCCGGAAAGCTTGAACAGGGCGATGTCGCCCAAGGGTATATCTGCGTGATAGGTCGTCGTGAGTGTGGAGCCCACCGATACGCCGTAAGAGGTAGGATCAAGCGCGTAGCCCTTGGGAGCTGTAACCTCTTTCAGAGCGTAGTAGCCCGGGGTAAGCCCCGTTGCCCTGTTGGAGTTGCCTGCAGAGTTGGTGGTAAAGGTGTGAACGCGGTTTACGTCTGCGTCGGCATCGGCCCAAGTGCGATAGAGTCCGTACTGGGCTCCAGCCAGGTCGTAGTAGCTGTCTCCGTTGGTAGCACCGGGGTTTGCGGAACTCTTGATGAGGTCAAGGCTGCCGGTAAAGCTCCAGGACACCCGCACAGTGGACGATATTAAGCTCTGCATATACCCCGCCGGCGCAGGTACTTCGAAGTCAACATAGACGTACTGGTTGGCCCGATCAACTGATATAACCGTGCCGTATGCCACAGCACCGGCGTAGCTGATGCTCTCCGGGCCCCAGCGGCCGGGATTTTGGCACCAGAGTACAATGCTCAGATAGTTATCCTCCCACCAAAGCTCACCGTCAAAACGGCCATTATCCATCGAGCCGTTCCAGTTGCCAGCCCACGTGAGGTAGGTGGTGAACTGATAGCCTGTGTAGACATCCCACGAAGACATCAGGTTTATGGAGAGCGCAGAGTACAGGTTGGCCATGGCCGGTGTTACCATGAGGTCGTGACCTGGCACTTCTGGCTTTGGCTTTTCTAGGATGTCGGTATCTGTGCCCTCCTCTGTCTCGCCGCCCGGCTCGGCTGGGTCAGAACTCTCGCCAGCCTCGGTGCCCTCATCACCAGCAGTGCCATCACTTCCGGCAGCCTCTCCTGTGTCTGTCTCTGGTTTTTCTGCAGAAGTGCTGTCAGCTGGGACACTTCCCGCATCCGCCTCAAGGACAACAAAGGTTTTAAACGCGGTGAAGGGGACTTCCGGCCACTTCTCGGAACCAAAGAAGAAGGTCGCCTCATACACCTCCGTGCCCTTGTGGGTCTCTACAAGACGCAGCAGAGAGCGGTCAGAGCTCGTACCTGCCTGTGGCAGTCCTTCCCGGGAAGTCAGATGGGTGCCTGCTTGATCATCGTAGTCAGGGGCGTTGGTGCCGTTACTTACGACTTTTCTGCCGCCTGAGGTAATGACACTCTCAATACCTCCCTCAAGTGACTGTATTAAAAGCGTCGCGTCCAGGATGACCGTGGTATCCCCCAGAGTCTTGGCAGATTCTCGAACAGCAGCTTCATACTCACCGATAAGCTCGGCGTAGAGCGGATCAACGATCCAATACGCGTCCTGCTCCAGAGCCGTATCTGGCAAAGGCGCAGACTCCTGAGCGCCAGGACTCTCACCCTCTTGGCCAACGGTACCCTGGGCCCGAGGCTCTGCATCACCCTCAGACACTGCCGCCTCACCTGTGGCGGCCCCCGCCTCCTCAGAGGCAGCCCCCGCCTCCAGCTCGTCAGAGTTTGCCCAGATAAGATCCCTGTTGACAGCCCCATAGCAGAGCGAAAAGATTACAACAAGTGCCAGTACTACCATCAGTGTCTTTTTCATGATGCTCCCTTCGACGCGCCCAATGCCCTCCAGTTGTCCCAGTCAGTCCAACTGCCCCCCGCACCTTATAGCTTTATTCTCACCCTACCTTACCCAAAGGTACGTAGTGGCAAGACACTTCAGACACTCCCGCTCTCGTCTCGTCCATCCGCACCTCAGCGCGCCAAGGCGGCTCGGCCCTTCTGTCCAAGAATCCTAAGGCTCATATACTCATAAGTTTGTCAGACTATGCACCTTGCCCCCCGGCAAGCCCCCCAGCGAAATGTTATGAACCTTACTTTTTGTGCGAGTAGTGTAATCTACATTTCAGTCTTTGTCTAGCACTTTTTGAAAAAGATTCCAAATTGTTACTTATTGAGTGCCATTTTGCTCAGGTATACGTACGGTAAGACATTCCGTTTCTTCGCATCTTCCGTTGCCCGGAATACTGGGCCGGTTGACGGCAACTGTCCAAAATATCTCACGCCTTATGCACATAAGTATGTTAGACTACGTAACAATCTCGTATCGAGTCTTTATGAACCTTATTTTTTGTGCGAGTATTGTAATCTACAATTTTGTATTTGTCCAGGCTTTTTTTTGAAAGGAATATGACTATGGCTACAAAAAGTGCTACCAAGGCAGCCGAGGCCACAACGGCCAGTGCTGGAAAAGACAACGTCAAGGGTGCCGGAACAAAGATTCCTACAGCCATGATACCCAGGGATCTGTACGCAGACACCATCCGGCTTGCCGCCTACAACAAGATCAAGAAGACCGGCCCCCAAAGCGACTCCGCCATTTTGCGCGAGGCCCTCACCGCTATCATGAAGCATGTAGGCTTCAAGCCTGGCCAGACCGACATCCTCGCCTCACCTAAGTCTACCTATGTCAAGAAGCTGGCGGCTATCCATCAGGACAGCCAGCTTGAGGGTGGTATGCGCAAGACCTTCAGTGTCTCTACCGCCGATTACGAGGATGCCGAGGCCTTCGCCTCCTATAATAAGCTGCACGGCCTGCAACCCAAGAACATATCCCAGCTGTGCCGTGATGCCCTGACCTACTACATCAGTACCATTCCCTATAAGTTCCGCCCGGAATAAGAGCAGCGTGCACCTCAGAGCGAGCTTTCGCACAGCAGAGGATGAGATACGCTTCCAGAGCGAGAACGTAGCCGGTGCAAGGTTGAGCTTTGGTACATGACTCACAGTACGGCAGCAAGGATGAATAGAAGCAGCACGTGAGTCCTGAACAGGGGCTTACTTCTGGTGCCGTGGCGGCGAGGACGAACAGGAGCAGCATTTGAGTTCCGAAAGCATGTATGAAACCGCAGAAAAGCTTGAGCGTGCTGTGCTCGTTGGCATTGAGTTGCCGCACGACGAATGGCCGCTTGAGGCATCGCTCAGAGAGCTGGAAAGCCTCGTTGCCACAGCCGGAGCTGAGACCGTGGGTTTTGCAACACAAAAACTCACCAGGCCTCACCAGCGCACCCTGGTGGGCAAAGGCAAGATTGCGGAGGTGGCCCAGCTTACAACTGCCCTCAGTGCCGATATGGTGGTCTTTGACGGAGAGCTCACGCCTACCCAGCAGTCCAACCTTGAACACGAGATCAAGGGTGTCAAGATACTGGACAGGACGGCGCTCATCCTGGACATCTTTGCGCTGCACGCCACTACCCGCGAGGGCCGCCTGCAGGTGGCGCTTGCCCAGAACCACTATCTGCTTCCCCGTCTGCGCGGTATGTGGGCGCACCTGGCGGGCCATAGGATGGGCGGCGGCGTAGGCAGCAGATTTGGCGAGGGAGAAAGCCAGCTTGAGGTAGACCGTCGCATCGTACGCAAGCGCATTGACGCGCTTACCGCTGAGCTTGCCAAGGTCGAGACCGAGCGTGCCACGCAGCGTAAGTCGCGGGCAGCGTCGGGCGTGTTTCGTCTCGCTCTGGCTGGCTACACCAACGCCGGAAAGTCCACCCTGCTCAACTGCCTCACCCACGCAGATGTCCTTGCCTACGACCAACTCTTTACCACGCTGGACTCCACCACGCGCCGCCTGGAACTGCCCGACGGGCGCGAGATGACCATCACCGATACGGTGGGCTTTATCCAAAAACTGCCGCATACCCTCGTGGAATCCTTTAAGTCTACCCTGCATGAGCTGCGCGAGGCCGATCTCATCCTGCACGTCGTGGATGCTGCCTCCACCCAGTGCGAGGTGCACATCGCCGCCGTCCAGGAGGTACTGGAAGAGGTCGGGGCGCAGACCGTGCCACAGCTGCTCATACTCAATAAGACCGATCTGTTGAGCACGGAGCAACAGGAAGACCTGGCGGCGCGGTACCCGGAGGCCGTGCTGTTCTCCGCGCTCCAAGGCGGTGGCACCGAGGAACTCTACGCGGCTATCACGCGCGCTGCTGATGCCGCGAGTGAGTTGCTGCGGGTCCTGATTCCCTTTGACAAGGGAGCCCTCGTGCAGCTGGCCCATGAAAAGACCGCGCTGCTCTCCGAGGAGTATCGGGAGGACGGCACCCTCCTGGAGCTCCGTGTCGCAAAGGAGCTGGCCGGCAAGTTCAGACCCTATGCTTTGTAGATCCTTCGCGGGCAGAGAGCACGACGCACTCAGCTAGCCCCATTCTTGGATTTTCGCGCGTTGTGGCGCAGGCTCTCCAGCTCAGAAACAACGATGCCTGCCAGTATGATGACCACCCCGAGGCCAACAGAAAAACTCACCGGCTCGCCGAGGAAGATGGCCGCGCAGATAACGCCGCTGGGCAGCTCGCTGGAGGCCATGACGGTAGCCAGGCTCGTAGGGAGTTTGGGAGAACTCACCGCTATCAGAAAAATCGGCAGACAGATTCCTACCATACCCAGCGCCATGCTGAGCAGGGGGTCCAGGGCTATGAGCGGGCGGGCAAAGTACGTGGGCATAATGGCGAAAGAGACGATGAGGCTTCCCAGTGCAGAGAACAGGCTGCGATTGACTGCTGGCAGGCTGGTGGCAACGCGGCTCGTCAGCACGATAAAGCCTGTATAAAACGCGGCGGACAACAGCCCAAAAATAACCCCCAGCGGGTCAAGGCCCTCCGCGGAGACCCCTTCGTCAAACAGCCCGGTGGCCAGCACGGCCCCAAAAACAACGAAGAGCGCCGTGAATACCGCAACCGGCCGGGGCCAGGTGCGCGTGCGAACGGCCTGCACCACCATGCCCATCCACACAAACTGAAAGAGCAGGGTCAAAGATGTCGCGGGCGAGAGCAGCGCCAGACTCTGATAATAGCAAAAGCTCACGCACGCGGCGGTCACCCCCACGCCCAGGAGTTTCAAGCTGTCCTTGAGCCCGACTTTTCTCCGTGAGAAGAGCAGGCAGACAACGCCGAGCGTTGCCGCGGAGAGTATATACTGGGTGACCATTATCTCCCCGGTGACAAAACCCGCACTCTGGGCAGTACGCACCATTGGCACGACAAAGCCATAGCAGCCTCCAGCCAAAAACATGATGAGAGAGTATTTTAGGGAGCGATTATTAATCATTGTGCACCATCTTTCGGCCAGTTTGCCTCAGCTCTGCCCGTACGCATGACGCCATTACCGCAAGTAGTGGCATCACGCGCACAAACAGACCTGAGGCAAACTGACTCAAAATCTGGTGCACAAGCATTAATTATCGCTTCCCTAAGTTTCTCGGGCATGCTACCCATGATACCAGCTTTGGCGAGTTGCCGCTCAGACACCAAGTATACAGCCAAGGATCAAAGCCATGAAGTAATACACCCCTCCCACCACTATTGTGATACACATTCCTTATCATGGCAAGCGCAATAGCAATATTGAGGTCAAATGAGTAACATATTTTTCGATCGAAGAGATGAAAATCGGCCAACTCCCCAAATCCGTTACTTGACACTCTCAAAAAACCGGCGTATAGTCACAAGACAAGAGAACCGTGAGGGTACAAGCTGCGAGCTTCCGCAAACCTTACCCCAAATGGGTCTTTGTGGCAAATTCAAAGGTGGTGGCAAGTATGCGGGTAGAATACATCGTTGCCCTGGCAGTCCTTTCAGCCGCTGTAGCAGCGGGCGCGCTCCTCCTCTTCGTAAAACCCAAGCATAGCACGCGTGCAAAGACCTTTACCCTCTCCACCTGCCTCGTGCTTATCGTCTCCTCCCTTGCCTTTACCTCTGTGGGTGCTGCCACAGGAAACATCCTCATCCCCGAGCCCGACCCCTACTTTGACCCCACACTCAATGGCACTTACGAAAACCGCCCTGATAGAGAGGGCGGTTTTTATTCGGGCAACTTTAAGGACGGCTACTACGACGGAGAGGGCACGCTCACCTACGCTAACGGAGATGTCTATGAAGGACTGTGGGTACACGGGAGGAGAAACGGACAAGGCACGCTTACCACCAAAGCACACGAGGTCTACACCGGCAGTTGGAAAGACGATGTCAGAAACGGCGAGGGAAAAGCAACCTACCCAAACGGTGAGACCTATGTGGGAAGCTGGCAAGACGACCTTCAGGAGGGTCAGGGTACCTATACCTATGCGGATGGCTCTACCTACAGTGGTATGTGGGAAGGGGGACTCTGGAGTGGCCAGGGCACTACTACCTCAAAAGACGGCTGGATCTATGAAGGCTCCTTCGTAAACGGACTCAGACAGGGAGAAGGTAAGCTCACCTATCCGGATGGCTCTGTCTATACGGGAAGCTTCAAAGACAATGTGCCAGACGGTGAGGGAAGCTTTGTCAGCCCAGATAACACCCGCACCCAGGCATCCTTCTCACTCGGAGTAAGGGAAGGAGAGGGAACCCTTAGCTATGCTAACGGAGATGTCTATACCGGCCAGTTCGTAAAGAACACGCAAAACGGCTACGGGAAGTTCACCACAGCAGCGGGCATCACCTACACCGGCTCCTTTACCGACGGCCTTCAAAACGGTGAGGGAAGTGCTACCTTCAAAGATGGTTCTACCTATGAGGGAAGCTGGAAAGACGGCACTTTCAGTGGTAAGGGGAGCTACAAGAGCTCAGAGGGTTGGAGTTACACCGGAAACTGGGTATCCGGCCTCAAGAGTGGTCAGGGTACCTACACCTTTAAAGACGGCTCTGTCTACACAGGACACTTCCAAGACGACCTCGAAAACGGCGAGGGGAGCTATACCTCCTCCACAGGCTGGAACTACAGAGGCACCTTCCGAGACGGCCTCAGAAACGGAGAAGGCACGCTTACCTATGCAGACAGCTCTACCTACACCGGCCAGTGGCAAGACAACTACAAACACGGGCAGGGTACCCAGACCTATAGAGAGGCCGGAAGTCTCTACGCCACCTATACCGGCCAGTTTGCCTATAACAAGAGAAACGGACAAGGAACTCTCAGCTATGTCTCCGGACAGGAGATAAGTGGTACCTGGTCAGATGACAGCTTCATCGGGTGAGCAAAGCTGAGAGAGAAGAAAAAAGAACGTCAAACATCATGAGAGGAAGTGAGACATACCAGGGTATGACAGGCGGCAGGACATCAGACGGTAGGACATCTAAGGACAGGCAAACTGGCAGAAGCTGGCCCAAAGCCCTTGCCTCAGTAGCTCTTGTCCTTCTAACCTCTCTCGTCCTCATCTCCATCCAGTCCATGCTCACCGGACTTCTGTCCTATGTTCTTGCACTCACGTCCCCTGAAGGCTATACACTCAGTGAACTCCGCGGCGTTGTGGATGTCATAGCAACTGTTGCCACCTTGGCCTGGGTGCCGGTAACACTACACTTCCTGTTTGTCTCGGTGCTTTCTCTCGGCAGTGTCAAAGACAGGCTTACTCATGCCAGACGTACTCTCAAAGGCCGTTATCTTGCACTCCTTGCACTCCTGCTCGCCGCTCTTGCCCTCGGCTGGTTGGTAGCTGCTGCAAGTGAAGCTGTCCCTGATATGCTTCTGCGGCATATCATTCGCATCACCTTATCGGTAGTACTTGGTATAGCTGCACTCATTTTGATGTTTACCCTCTACAGAGGTCCGCGAGACAACGCGAGACATACCCGGGGGAGCAAGGGTGCAAGACCTTCTGGCAACATGCCAGTGAAAGTGGGCTTCACTGCGCCAGCTCAGTACAGCAGAGCCTTCAGTAGGTCTACCGCCA
>JAIRZP010000040.1 GCA_031267175.1 Coriobacteriales bacterium
TTCGCATATCGCAGACAGAAGAGAAGCTCAAAAAAGACGGCGCGTCTTCTACCGTCGAAGCAAACAATATACACTACATGATAGCGGAGAAAATCCGAAAAGGCATTATCGAGGTTGGCAACACGCCACCCGAAGACTTGCCCACGCCGGACAAGAACATACAAGTCATCGAGCGTGAAGAAATCAAGAAACTGCGAGAATCAAAAAAGCCGCTTATGCTCGATGAGTAGAGGAGACAGATGTAGATGAAGCATACCAATGGCGGTTTTACGCAGTTGCCGCGACAGCGCAGAAAGGCTTTGCTCCAACAAATGTTTATCCCCCGCCTGCCCGGCGGGCAGGTAAGAAAGGAATCATTACAATGAGCAATTTGCAGACAATCTCGTCAAAGCTCTGGGCAATGGCCAACGAACTCAGAGGCAATATGGACACTACGGAATACAAGAACTATAATGGCCATCGTCCTGCCGCACGGAGTGTTATTCCGTGGAGCTGCCGAGGGAACAATCAGGCAAATCATCATCGAGAAAAACTATTTAGATGCTGTGATCGGGCTTCCCGCAAACATCTTCTTTGGCACCGGTATCCCCACCACAGTCTTGGTCTTTAAGAAGAACAGTCAGACCAAAGACATCCTGTTCATTGATGCCTCAGGCGGGTTTGAGAAGGTAAAGAATCGGAACCGACTTAGACAAGAACATATTGCGAAGATTGTTGAGACCTATAAAAAGCGCAAAGATGTAGAAAAGTATGCTCACCTTGCTTTAGGTATGGCAGTTCTCTCTTCTCTTGCTTCTCAACGTGCCGTTGCCGTTTTTTGCTGCTCGGGCGGAACAGCTGGCAGATACGGTACAATCTTAATATGCTTACTTTTGAGTACATTTTGTTTATGCTTGCCGCAGTGCTTGTTTCGAGTTTTTTTGGTTCGCGCTTTCCTAAGATTCCTGTTTCTCTCATACAAATCGCTCTGGGTGTGGCCTTTGCCTTTGTGCCGCTGAGCTTTGAGATGCACTTTGAACCCGAACTTTTCATGGTGCTTTTTATTGCGCCGCTCCTTTTTGAGGACGCCAAAAAGATGGATAAGCCCTCGCTCTGGCGGCTCAAATATCCCGTGTTGGCGCTGGCGCTTGGCCTGGTCTTTTGCACGGTGCTGGTGCTGGGCTTCGCCATCAACCTGTTTGCCCCCTCTATTCCCCTTGCGGCGGCCTTTGCCCTTGCGGCCGCCCTCGCCCCTACCGATGCCGTCTCGGTGAGCGCCCTTAAACGCACTGCCACCATATCGGACAAACAGAGCCAGTTGCTGCAGGGCGAATCGCTTCTCAACGATGCCTCCTCTATCGTGTCGTTTAACTTTGCCATTGCCGCGGCAATAACCGGCTCGTTCTCTGTCTGGGAGGCCGGCGGCTCCTTTCTCATCATGTTTGTGGGCGGCATGGTGCTCGGCGTGGTGCTCATGCTGCTGCGCTACGCGTCGCTGCGCTTTTTGCGTGCCCGTGGCGTAGACAGCGTTTCGTTTTACGTGCTGTTTGAGATTATCACGCCGGTGCTTGTATACCTCGTGGCCGAGCTCATCCACGTGAGCGGCATCATAGCCGTGGTGGCCGCGGGCATTACACACAGCTTCTCGCCGCGGGTGGTAACGCCCTCAAGCGCCCGCCTTAACCTGGTTTCGTCAAGCGTTTGGTCGGTCATCTCCTTTACGCTTAACGGGCTGGTCTTTCTCATGTTGGGCACGCAGCTGCCCTATGTTATCGCGCGCGTCTGGACAGGCACGGCCGCGGACAGCAACTTCCTCATCATCTTCATCGTCATTATCCTGCTGATAATACTGGTGTTTCGTTTCGTGTGGGTTTTTGTGATGCACCGCAACGTCAATCTTGGCAAGGGCGATGTGGAGTTGGCCTATGACGAGGCCGAGCCCACGCCTTTTGTTGACGAAGAGGCCGAGGAAGAAAAGGTGCTGGGAGAGGGTCTGGGTGAGCTCAGTGCTGCAGAGCAGGGCGACGCGATGGAGAAGAGGGCCGCTATCGACCGCAAGCAGTTGCGCAAATCGCTTGCAGAGCGTCGCGCGGCGCGCCGGGCAGCCCGTAAGGCCGAGAAGCAGGCGGCTCGCGCGGACAAACACTACGCAAAACTCCATCTCTCTGATGCCCTGATGCTTTCGCTCACGGGGGTCAAGGGTGCCATAACCCTCGCGGTAATTCTCTCTATTCCCCTGACCCTGGACGGCACAACGCCGTTTCCGGAACGCGACCTGCTGATTTTTCTGGCCAGTGGAACCATACTGCTCTCGCTCGTCCTGGCCTCCATTGCCGTGCCGATCATTGCTCCCAAACGGCAGAAGGCGCTGCATCCTGAGGCCGAACTCAACGCCATCCTCGACATCTACCGCAAGGTCATTGCCTCCCTCACCTCAAGCGTGGAGTCCGGAGAGCGCTCGGCTGTGGACGAGGTGGTACGGGAGTATTACTCGCGCATCAGCTCGCTCAAATCCAACAACAGCCTGGAGGTTCCCCATGAGGTCAATGTGCGTCGGTATGCCATTGAGCTGCAACTGGAACATCTCCAGCAGTTGACGGACAACGACAAGGTGAGCAGCACTGCCGCATTGTTCTACATCAACTTCCTGAGCCATCAGCTCGCGCGTGCCGAACATCACAGCACGGTGCGCTGGGAACTCAAGGCCTTTTTTGAGCAGTTCTCGCATCGGCTCAAGGCCTACCGAGAACTCAGGACGCGGAGGAAGAAGGACCCCGGGGAGCTGCCGAAAAACCGGTTGCAACGCCATGAACTCAGGGCTTTGCAGATTGAGAACTATCGGTATGCCCTGGCAAAGCTCCATGAGCACGAGCCAAGCGAGGAGCTGCCGGAACGCACCGTCAAGCTCATGATAATGGAGATGGAACAGCAGCTGTCGCGCCTGGAGAATCGTGGAAGGCGCGGGGCGGGAGCCACCGTACAGAGGCATAACGAGGAGCGCGCCGCCGTAGAGGCCCGGGCACTCGACCTGGAACGGGAAGCCATCAATGACGCGCTTGACCAGGGCAACATCTCCTCTGAGGCCGCCAAGACCCTGCGCGACAACGTAGCGATGATGGAGCTGGACATGGAGGATAGGCTGGGCTAGAAAAGCGATGCTTGATGCTTCCCTGGAGCTACAGCCCTTCGCGCTCCATGCGGGCAGTGCCGTGCTCAGCAGCATAGCTGAGAAAGTCTCTGGGCGTGAGCGGCCTTGAGAAGTAGTAGCCCTGAAAATACCGGCATCCCAGGCTCACCAGTGCGTCCACCTGCTCGCGGGTCTCTACCCCCTCCACGATAACAGCCAGGTCAATCTGGCGGGCCAGCTCGACGACCGAGCGCACGATTTCCTGCTGCTGGATGTCGCAGACCACCTTGTCGATGAGCGAAACGTCTATCTTGACCACGCTCACGCCAAAATCGCTGATATAGGTGAGTGAACTGTAGCCCATGCCCATATCGTCGATGGAAAGCTCCACGCCAAGGCTTCTGAGACTCCGGAAGATCTCCAGCATCGCCGGGCTGGCGTGTACGGCCGCGTGCTCGGTTATCTCCAACTCAACGGTGCCTGGGTCGGTGCCGATGCGCTGCATTTCTTCTGCAAGAAACTCCGGAAAAGCCTTGTCGGCAAAGAGGTGGTAGGGGTTGAGGTTGATGGAGATATGAAGCGGATCCTGCGTGTGCCCTTGCCACCGGGCATGCTCCTCCAGCGCCTGGGTCGTAATCCAGCGCCCCATCGGCACCGAAAGGCCGGCCTCGTCGGTAATCTCGATGAGAACGTCGGGCGGCACGGGGCCAAACCGGGGATGCGTCCAGCGGAGAAGCGCTTCCGCGCCTACGACCTCACCAAGCCGGTTGGTCTTTGGCTGGTACATCATATAAAAGGGAATGCGCTCCTCCTCAAATAGCTCGTTGGCCTCAGCAGCAAAGTCGCGGGCCATCTCTCCAATCTCGTCGCGGCGGGTCATCAGACTCACGTGTTCGTTGTTGGCAGCCGCGGCCGCTTCCTTCTTAAAGCAGTCAAACTGATTGAATTGGTACCGCTCTATGGAAGATTTTGCAAACAGCACAAAGGGCAGGTACACTGCTATGGCGAGTGCCACGCACACCAGTTGCAGAAGAGAGCCTGCGGGAGAGCCGGTGGACAGATAGCCTGAGAACAGCAGGGGCGTCGTCCACTCCACGTAGTTGGTCATAGGCGGCACAAGCTCCAGGCTGAACGCCCCGTAGGCCACTGCCGCACTGAGCACGGGAGCCAGGATAAAGGGGATGAAGAAGAAGGGATTGAACACGACCGGCATCCCAAAGACCAGCGTCTCGTTGATGTTGAACACCACCGGAAATATCGAAATGCGGCCGAGTCGCTTGCCTCTGCTGGCGGAGCCAACAACCAGCAGCACGATGAGCAGGCCCACCGTTGTGCCGCTGCCTCCCATGTCCACGAACACGCTGTAAAAATCGGGGTCGGTAAACATCGTGGCAGGATCAATCGCGTCCAGTGCGCCTGAAGCAGATGCCGCGCCAGCCTGCTCCATCGTTGCCCCGGCCTGCTCCATATAGGACTGGATGGTGTTGGAGCCGTGAACGCCAAAGAACCACAGCAGCTGCATCAGCAGCACGGATATGATGACCGACTGCAGGCTTCCCTCAGAGACAATCTCCAGGATCACACCACTGATGAGTGCCTCGATGTGCGTCGTGGAGAACAGCCATTCGCCCAGAAAACGCAGCGCGATAAAGCTTATCAACGTACACACCACGGGAAACACCGTGCGTATGGCGAGCCGTATCTGTTGATGGCTCCCCAAGACCTGCCAATGTCCCCAGGGCAGCCTCTGCCAGATCCGGGCAAAGAGGATGAAGAGGTTAACGGAGACCAGCGCAACAAAGAGGGCGTCAAACACGCCGTTTCTTCCGGGATTGGTAAAGAGCACCACCGGCTCCTGTCCGGCTGGGGTAGCGGCGTAGCTTGCAGGGTCCCACACCACGAGCACAACATAGCAGGCAAAGGCCGTGAACATCGGGATAAACGGAGTAATCTCGCGCCCCTGCATGAACGTGCTCCGCACGGCCAGCACATACGACACCGAGAGCAGCGCTGCCAGCCCTATGATGTCCTCGGTAGAAAAGGAGATGATAGACGCAATGAGCGACCAGTGCCCTACGGTAATGCCATTGAGAAAGTCGTGGAGGGCAGGAATGGGGAGATTGCTCACCGCCAGGCATATCGTGCCAATAAGCACCAGCGGGATAAGGTTGACGAGGCCTTCGGTAATCGCGCGCACCGTTGCATGGCGCTCAAAGCGCAGCGCAAACCCGCCAAGCCTGTCCAAGGTCGTGTTGATTGCCGTATGAAAAGCCATTGCCCTCCCGTGTCAAGTGCTCTCTGGTGCTGCGAAGTACCCAAGGGTGTTGGTGGAGCGTGGTGCCCTGTGGCGAAGCACCGTGCCCTGTTCCGTCAAGCCGTAAGAGCTAAGGATAGCAAAGAAGCGGCCCGGGAGAACCGCTGAACGGGCAATCGGGAGAATATATTCTGAGCACTGCCGTCGGATTGTGTAGGGGGTTCGGGCCGTTACTCTCAGCGGTTATCCGCAATGACCACGCCGTCTTTGATAACGTAGCGGGGTGCTCGATGATACCAGATAGCATGATAGACATCGCTCTCGCCGAGCACTACCAGGTCTCCGGAGCCTCCCGATTCAAGGCGGTGTCCTTTGATGCCGAGGACCTCAGCTGCATTGACGGTAATCATATCGTAGAGCAGCTCCATATCTTCATAGGTCATCATCCACAGCAGATGCGCGGCGAGGAAGGCAATCTGTAGCATGTTGCACTCGCCAAACGGATAGTAGGCGTCCGCAATGTCGTCCTGACCCAGGGCAACCGGGATTCCCGCTGCCGCGAGCTCTCGCACCCGGGCATGCAGCGGCCCCGTCTGAGGGTCTGCCACTATGCCTATGCCGGCCTGTTTGAGCAGCGCCACCAGCTTGCGGAAATAGTTCTCGTTATAGAGCAACATGGCCCGGCAGTGCTGCGCTGTGGCCCTGCCCTGCCAGCCAAGCTCAATGACCTTGAGACAGAGCATTTCCAGCGTGCGCTCTTCCGGGTCGCCCACATCATCGAGCAGCATGGAGATGTTTTTGTCGTAACGCCTGGCAAGAGCGCACATCCTGTCCACGTGCTCCTGCTCGCCAGCCTTCGTAAACTCTATCCAGGGGATGCCTCCCACCACGTCCGCGCCTGCCTCGAGGGCCTCGACCATGAGCGCCTCGGCTCCCGGCTCACGAACCACGCCGTCCTGCGGAAAGGCAACGACCTGTAGTTCGACTCTCCCACGGTATTCCTCCCGAGCCTTGAGCAGGGCGTTTATGCCCTCAAGCCGAGCCTTGGTATCGACGTCTGCAAAAGCCCTGATGTGGGTGTTTCCATACTTCACCGCAAGGTCGCAGACCGTTCGGACATTGGGCAGAATCCAACTCTCGTCATAGGCAGTCTTAAAGTCGGCGGCCCGCTCGATGGCAGTCATAGCCCCTCCCATACCGCCCTGGTTATACTCCGCAAGGGCTTCCTGACCAGCCCTTTCAAAGGTATAGACTTTGTCCAGGTGCAGATGCCCGTTGACAAAACTCTCGGTGACCAGGCCCCCGTTGGCGTCGATCGCTGTGCCCTGGGGCGGGCCGCCTGCCTCAACGATGTCTTGGATCAATCCCTGTTCCAGTACGATGTCAAAGAGCTGGGTATCGCGACCTCTGAGCCGCGCGTTACGGATGGTCAGTGTTTCGTTCATGGTAGTCTCCTGTGTGGCTCTGTGTACCAGGGGGAATATGTTGTACCCCCCTGTACTATTGTGTACCATTTTCGTGGTCGTTTATAACAGGATTCGGTTAACCATACAGGCAATCTGCCAACGGCTTGGCGTGAGGGAGCAAGTCGGTGGCTAACCTACCATCAAATGATACAATGCACACCCCCTGAAATCAAATCGTTTTGCATTAGGCAGAATCGTTTGACATTGGCTCTCTCCTTGTTTTTATCTGATTTTCGTTTTCCTCGGCTTCGGAACCGGGGTAATTGGTTCGAGAATTCCGATGACTTTGCAGAGTAGGTCTCGGTCATCCACATCAACGGCGTAATGCTCTTTCGCGCCATCATACGGAAATCCTCTGCCGAATCTGTCGGTTAAGACGTCGAGTGCCGACAAATGCTTCACGAAAACCGTGTCGTCACAGACAAGCAGTATCGGCTTGTCGTTGACGTAGACCATGTACTCGCCAAACATCTTCTTATAGCGTACCTCACCACACCATCTATCTGCTCGCAGACAAACTCAATGTAATCAACAGATGTCGCCATACGTTATCCCTCCTGCTTCCTTTCAATCTGCTCCATGCGCCAACGCATGATATCGGTGATAAGCTCGTAGTCTATTGGCTTGTCAATCGGAAGTTGGATAGCCCCCTTGCTCGTCTTGTATCCCATCAGTCGTTTGAAGAACACGCCCACCGCTTCGCCTCCGGGGTAGATACCGATGTGATGCTTGAACGCCGCGAAGTGGATAATGTTCTCACCTCGCCAAAACGTTGGCATCCGATATGAGATTTTCTCTGTCGCCCCCGGTGCGGCGTTGCGGATAGTATCGCAAATATTTCGCAGGAGTGGCTGAACCTCTGTATTCTGTTCGTCGATGTACTCGTCAATCGCCGTCGCCATGCCTATTCCTCCACTCGGAAAGGTTTGCGCGAGCTTTTGCCCGGCCTTCCGCAACACATCACTTAACCCAACATTTCTGCTTGCTTGTTCGCTACGAGTCCCGGTCACAACGATCATATCCTGACCGTCAAACTCAAGCATCTGGAACATGTTCCTCGTGTAGTCATAGTACGCCTGAAACTTGCTTTGGTCGGGGTTTCCCTGCGTGAATACAAGGATCAGCTTCTTCCCAGCATTCTCCTCTTTGAAGCGTGGCGAGAAGCGCGGGGTAATTTGTGCGAACAGTCTGTCTGTGAACACCTTTGCCTGACCGCTCATCTGCGCCATGTAAAGTGGCGAGCCGAGAACAAGCGCATCGGCCTGCTTGAGCGAGGCATAGACTGCCCGCATATCATCGGCAACGACACACCCGTCGCCTTTCGCGCAGCCTAAACAGCCCCGGCAGGGGCTGATGGTAAGCCCGCCGGAATGGAAGATTTGTGTTTCCGCGCCCGCCTCCGTCGCACTTTCGAGTATCTGAGTTATCGACCACGCTGTGCTGCCACTTTTGCGCGGGCTTGCGTTAAATCCAATGACTCTCATTCTACTTCACCCTGTTTTCCTTTCCATACATGTTCACCATATCATCTCAGCAATGCCACTTGCAATGTGCCGGGTTTGGCTCATTGTCTACCGCGACGGTTCTTAGTGCGGCGGTGTAGTCGGCACAGACCTCCTCGGCAACGGCTGTGTACTCCGCTTCGCCGGCGGCAAGTCCCAGACGATCATAGGCAATAGCTGCCGCTGCGTAAAAGTACAATCCGAGCGAATGCGGCGTGGCGTGGATACTTCCCGCCGACTGCCCGATGGCCCTTGCGGCGGCCTGCGCGACGGGATTGTCATTCAGTTCACGAGCAGCGGCGTGACACTTGTCAAGGATGATGTTTTTGACATACGGCAGCTTAACCTTGCCATCAAGCCATTCGCGGGCGGCGGCTATCGTGTGAGCGGGTCGTTCGTCATTTGGACAGTGCTTCTCGAACAGCGGGAGCATATTCCGCTCGGCGTAGTCAAGCGTCCAGTTTGCCACCGTTGTTTTGCTCTGCGTTTCAATGAGTCGCATCAGGGCAACAGTAGTCGGCGCGCTCGCGTTGCCGAGTGTTTTACGCAGTTTCCTCATTACGCTGCCTCTCTGTAGTTTTTCGGCGTTATCTGCTCACTTTCCGGCGGTGACAGGCTTATGCCGCTGCCGTCTATAGTCGCCACGATAGTCCCAGACCTATAAGTAGCGTACATCACCGTGCCGAGTTTTGAGAGCCGACGCAGTACTTCAATGTCGGGGTTGTCGTAGCTTCCCACGTTAGGACCTTGGCTTGAAATTATCCCATATTCGGGGCGTATCTCATCAAGGAACGTCTGCGAGCTTGATGTCTCGGAGCCGTGATGCCCAACCACATAAATGTCAACATCGCCAATCCTGCCGGAAAGCAACTGCTCCGTCTTGTCTTCCGCATCGCCGGTGATGAGCGTCTTTATGCCGCCGACATCGA
>JAIRZP010000098.1 GCA_031267175.1 Coriobacteriales bacterium
TGCTACAGCTTTCATAGCTCCGAGGAGTCGCTGCAACAGCACTACGATGAGCAGGCGGAGGCCTACGGCCGCATCTGCGACCGCCTGGGGTTTGACTGGCGAGCGGTGGACGCCGACAGCGGACAGATAGGCGGCAAGATAACGACGGAGTTCATGGCGCTCGCCGAGGCTGGTGAGGCGGGCATCCTGTACTGCGAATGCGGGTTTGCCGCCAATACCGAGGTCGCGAATGCTGGCTTTGCGCTTGAGGAATACCAGCCTGAGGACGGTGAGGAAGTCCTCACCAGAATCCATACCCCAGGTGTGGGCACCATCGCGGAGCTGGCGCGGTTTTTGCATATCAGCGAGGCGGCCACTGTCAAGGCGCTCGCCGGCAGAGACGACCAGGGCCGTGCGACGGTGCTGTTCATACCGGGTAATCACGAGCTCTCCGAGGTAAAGATAGACCGGCTCCTGCCGAGCTTTACCCTGCTTACCAACGAAGAAATGGAAGCGTACGGGCTGGTCAAGGGCTTCATGGGCCCCGTAGACCTGCCTGAGGACACCCGCGTTGTTGCCGACGCGTCGCTCAGGGAGGTGCCGCGGTGGCTCGTAGGTGCCAATGAGACGGATTACCATTACGCCGGCGCCACGCCCGTGCGGGATTTTGAGGTGGATACGTGGGCCGACCTGGCCGAGGCACTGCCGGGAGACACGTGCCCGGACTGTGGCCTGCTGCTCAAGGGGGCACGCGGCATAGAGGTGGGGCAGGTCTTTCAGCTCGGGACGAAGTACTCTGAGGTGATGCAGGCCAGCTATATGGATGTCGATGGAACAGAGAAGCCCTTCATCATGGGTTGCTATGGCTGGGGGGTCACGCGTTCCCTCGCGGCCGTGGTTGAGCAGTATAACGACGAAAAGGGCATTCTCTGGCCGGTGAGCGTGGCTCCCGCGGAGGTCGCGGTGATTCCCCTGACGGTAGGGGATACCGTGGTGGAGCCTGAGGCGGAGAACCTTGCAGGCCGGCTCACGAGGCAGGGCATCGAGGTGGTCATCGACGATCGCGATGTGCGGGCCGGTATCAAGTTCAACGACGCCGACCTCATCGGCTGGCCGTATCAGTTGGTGGTGGGCAAACGAGGCTTGGAAGCGGGCACCGTAGAGCTTAAGACCCGCGCGACGGGTGAGAAGGTCGAGCTACCCCTCGCTGAGGCCGCCACGGTAATCGCTGAGTTGGTTGAAGAGCAGAGAAGACGTTTTCTCTGACGATGGAACTGGCACTGAACATAGTCCTGCTCATACTGGTGTTTGCTCTGGGAGTCACCATTGGGAGCTTCCTGAATGTGGTCATCTACCGGCTGCCTCAGAAGCTGAACTTTGTCTCCGGACGCTCCTTCTGTCCCCACTGTAACCATCAGTTGAGCGCGCTTGATCTCGTGCCTGTCCTGAGTTATCTCGGGCTGGGCAGAAAGTGCCGCTACTGCAAGGAGCCTATCTCCCCACGATATATGGTGGTTGAGGCGCTCACCGGCGTGCTGGCGCTCGTAAGCTATCTGGCCTTTCTCCCGCCCGTTGGTTTTCTCTTGGAGGGAGGCCTCGAGAGCCTCTACACCGGCACGGCTGTGGAAGTGGGCCTCATGGCCGCGTGGCTGCCGTTTGCCCTCCCCGCCTTCAGCGGCGCCATTATAGCTGCGGTCATGGCCTTCTTTGTGCTCTGCCTCCTGGTAGTGGTTACGTACATTGACGCCGACACGATGGAAATACCCAACTCCCTGTCGCTCTGGCTTGCCGCGCTGGGCCTCCTCTCCTTTGCCTTTGGCCCTACGGCCGCGCTGCCCTGGTACGATCATCTCATCGGGGCCGTCTGCGTCAGCGTGCCGATGTGCATTCTGGCCTTTGCTCTCGTCGGCTCCTTTGGGCTGGGCGATGTCAAGCTCATGGCCGCCGCCGGGCTCGTTCTGGGCTGGCAGCTGACGCTGGTGGCCACCTTCATAGCAGTGCTTGTGGGCGGGGCCTGGGGCATCTTCCTTCTCGCGACCCGAAGAAAGGGGAGGAAGGACCACTTTGCCTTTGGGCCGGCGCTCTGTGCGGGCATTGCCGCGAGCCTTTTTGCGGGCCATCCGCTCATCACCTGGTATCTGGGCTTCTTTTAGAGACGAAGCAGGATACGCTATACTGGAAAGGCGATGATGCATCATCGCCTGCAGGAGCGATTGCTGTCTCCTGGAAAACGTATACGGAGATTTTTCACTTAACCCTCTGGAGGGAACATGAACAGGAAAGACCTTGAGCTTCTCAAAAATCTGACCGAGGCGCCTTCGCCCAGTGGCTTTGAGGTGCCAGCTGCAACCATCATGCGTTCAAGGCTCAAGGGCGTGGCGGACACGCTCGACACCAATGTGCTCGGCAGTGTGCATGCCACGCTCAAAGGCAGGGGCGCCGGCCCGAGCATCATGATAGCCGGCCACCTCGACGAGGTAGGCCTCATGGTCACCTATATCACCGATGAGGGCTTTATCAGCTTTGAGGCCATCGGAGGTGTGGATGCCGCGGTGCTGCCCGGCATGCGCGTCAACGTGTATGCCACCGGCGAGGCGGCGGGTGCCGGCCAGGTGCTCCGCGGCGTGATGGGACGCAAGCCCATCCACCTCATCGATCAGGACGAGCGCAAGAATGTCACCAAGATAGAGCAGCTCTTCATTGATGTGGGCATAAAGGGCAAGGAGCTCAAGAAGCTCGTGCGCATCGGCGATGCTATCACCTATGGCGTGGGATTTGAGGAGTTTGGCGAGGGATTTGCCGTGGCCCGTGCCTTTGATGACAAGCTCGGTGTCTGGATAGCCATACGGGTGCTTGAAGAGGTCAGGAAGGCCGGCGGTGCCTCGGGCGACCTCATCGCGGCCGGCACCGTGCAGGAAGAGATTGGGCTCCGGGGTGGCATCACCTCCGCCTATGGCGTCAATCCGGTCATCGGCATCAGTGCCGAGGTGGGCCATGCCACGGACTACCCCGACATCGATAAGCGTAAGTACGGTGAGTCAGACTGCGGCAAGGGGCCGCTCATAGCGCGGGGGCCCAATATCAATCCTGTGCTGTTTGAGCGGATGGTGGCTGCTGCCAAGGCCACCAAGACCCCCTATCAGATAGGGCCGGAATCGCGGGCGACGGGCACCGACGCCAACGCCATCCAGCTCTCACGCGGCGGCAAGGTCGCCGGGCTCATCTCCCTGCCCCTGCGCTACATGCATACTCCCACCGAGGTGGTCAAGCTCTCCGACCTGGACGCGGCCGTCAAAATCCTCACCCGCTTCGTCCTGGACATGGATAGTACCGTGGACTTTACCCCGAGATAAGAGAGAAGTGGCAAAGGACAAACCCAAAATACGTGTCTTGGCAAAGAACAAGCGTGCCTTCTACGACTACGAGATCCTTGAGACCTTTGAGGCGGGCGTGGTGCTGTCGGGCACCGAGGTGCGCTCACTCC
>JAIRZP010000023.1 GCA_031267175.1 Coriobacteriales bacterium
TTACCCTGAGCGGCGAGATGGTCCAAGGTGAGCTCTATGCCGAGTACTATCTCGATAAGAATGCCGTCTACGAGACCGTGCTGGCGGTGTACTATCGTCAGGTGGATTGATTGTTATCGTCCGGGCTTTGCCCTGACGCATGCGAAGTCGCGCTATCGCGCGATTCGCTGGATTCTCGCTGCGCGCCCTGCGGGCGCTTCGCAAGAATGACAAAGAAAAGAGGCTTGCGCGACTTTGCAAACGTGACAGTAAGGTGTGAGCAGAAACATTGAGGGACAGAGAAGACGAAAGTCGGGTATCATGGGAGACACGGAATTTATAGGGAGATAATGTATGACCTTACTGGAATTGCTTCAACTGATCAAGCAGAAGTGGTTTTTTCTTGTCCTGCTTCCGCTCGTGTTTGCCGGGGTGACTGCCGGCTATTGCTGGGCCTTCATGACCAATGACTACACCTCCAGCGTAAAGCTTTACATCCTGAGCAAATCGGATGGCGAGAGCACCACCTCCCCTGTCACCAGCAGCGATTTGACTCTAAGCCAGCAGCTTGCCAATGACATCGCCGTGCTTGCGAAGTCCGACCGCGTCATCGACGCTACCACCAAGACGCTCGGCATGACCACCTTCTCCGGTTATGAGATCAACGTGACGTCGGCCACCACCAACCGCGTCATCACTTTGAGCGTTACGGGGAAACGGCCAGAAGCTGTCGCGCAGATCGCCAATGAGCTCGCCGACCAGGTGGCCGATACTGCCGTCGAGATCATGGACCTCAAGGCGGTCAATATCGTTGACACCGCCAAGGTTCCCCTTGAGCCCTCCGGGCCCAACCGTCTCCTTTATACCGGCGTCGCCTTTTTGGCTGGCATCGTTGTTGCCATCGCCCTGATCGTGCTACTCGACCTGATAAACACCACGATCAGAAACCCCGAAGAAGCGGAGGAGCTTTTGGACTTACCGATACTGGGTCGCATGCCCGCGCTCAAGGGTAAGGAGAATTAGCCGTGGCCAGAAGAAACAAGAAGCAGCTCAACCGCTTTGAGCATCCGCAGTTGTTCAACGCCTCCAAGACTCTGTTGGCAAATATCCGTTTTGCTGCGCTCGATGAAGATATAAAGACCCTCGTTGTCACCTCCGCCGCCGCCAACGAGGGCAAGACCATCGTCGCCACTAATCTCGCCTATGCCATTGCGACTTCAGGCAGGAGCGTACTCATCGTCGAGGCCGACATGCACTATCGTTCGTTGAACCGACTGTTGGATCAACACCCGACCCATGGCATATACGCCGCTCTTTCAAAGGCGGCGCCCTTGGATAAGGTTATCGTTCCCACACGCATCACCAATCTCCATTTCATGGATGCGGAACCGAATATCCCCAGCCCCTCCGACATTCTGGACACCAAACGTTGCGCGACACTGATTGAGAAGCTGCATGAGATGTTTGACTATGTGATCTTCGACACTCCCCCCGTGTCCCTGTTTGTTGATGCCGCCATTCTCAGCAACAGGGCGGACGGCACCCTGTTCGTAGTCAGACAGAACCAGACAAAACGTGCCCTTGCCACCAAATGCGTGCAGCAGCTGCAGGTCGCCAATGCCCGCATCCTGGGGATTGTCTCAACATTCTGTGAGGGCGACGACAGCCTGTATTACTACGCCTACTATACGCAGGACGGAAAGCGCGCGAATAAGGATACCTTCAAGCACAGCACCAGGTCGAGCGAGTCCCCCGCGCCGGCAAAGCCGATTGTGATTGAACCCGATAGGCCGACGGAACCGGCATCCACCGAACTCAACGCACCCGCAAGGCCAACACCAGCCAAGTCCAACGCATCAACGCGAACAACGTTGCCCGGCCCCGAGATAGCTGCGCCCGGCTTACTTACCGCGCCCGACGTGCCGAACGCACCAACCGCATCAGAAGCAGCCAGCGATGTATACGCTCCCAACGCCTACCGAGAACTCCCCGCAAAACGATGGAGAGTATCAGAGCAGCAAAAGCGAAGATGACCGGCTTCTTTCACTGCCACACCATCACGCCGTGCGACAGACGAGTTGAAGGCTGGTAGTTAAGGTGTCCTTCTGATGTTCGACATCCACTGCCATATTCTGTTTGGTGTTGATGACGGCTCACATGACTTTGCCGAATCGCAGGCCATGTTGCATGCCGCGCGCAGTGTGGGGATTGATCATATCGTATGCACACCCCACTATCGCGGGCGCAGCGTCAATCATCAGCGCATCACAGAAAACTATCAGACCCTGAGCACGTTTGCCCACAAACAGGGCTTCAGGATGGCCTTGGGATTTGAGGTGTACTGGGAGGCTCTCGCCGACATCGGCATAGAAGCTGCCACCGACCTCTGCATTGAGGATACGAACCTGCTTCTCCTGGAATTCTCATGCGGAAGTCTGCCAGCCAATTGGCAGCGTATCATCTTCGACCTGCAGGGATGCGGAATTCGGCCGATCATTGCGCACCCTGAGCGTTACCGCCCTATACAAAACAACATCGATATTGCTCTGGAGATGAAGAATATGGGCTGCCTTTTGCAGCTTTCTGGCGA
>JAIRZP010000117.1 GCA_031267175.1 Coriobacteriales bacterium
GCCTCCATCTGCAGGAGGCTCTCCGTCTGGGCATCCAGCTTGGCATTGCCAAAGAGCACGGTACGGGCAAGGCCCTCAAACTGCTGTATATCGCAGACCACGAGCTCCGAGTCCAGCTGATAGAGCTCGCCGTTTCGCCGGATATACGGACAGCTTCGCACCCTCTCCGACCCCAGACCCTTGGCCAGCATGCACCAGCTGGTATAGAGGTTCTTCTGTGCGCGGTCAAAGTCCAGGTGGGGCCAGAGGTAGTCTATCAGGCTGTCGCGGGAGACCGCGCGCTGCTGGTTAAAGGCCAGGTAAACCAACAGCCGCCGTATCTTGGTGCGAGAGAGATAGCTGTTTGCAAGCGGCGTGTTCGTGAGCAGCTCCCCTTCAAAAGCAAGCTCGAGTTTGCCAAAGAGGCGAAGAGAGAGAACCGGCGTGCCCGACCCCAGTACAGGCGCTGTCTGAGCTGCGTGTACTGTCTGTGGTGTCTGCGGAGCGCCATATGCCGCGTTCTGTGGTGTAGTGTATACCGTGTTCTGTGGCATGCCGCTGCGATCCACGAACCCTCCCTGCAGCGGGATGTTGAAGGAGGTTTGCGTCGTACGCCCCACACTCCGGCCAATGAGTTCCTCGGCCATCTCCAGTATCTGGTGCGAGGCCTCCAGGTCGTTCTTTTCAAGCGCGGTCATGGAGAGCGCCGTGAGCCTGCTCGCCAATGCCGAGATGCTCAGACACTGTCCCTGCTCCTCGAGATACTCCCCGATGATCTGAAAGAGTTCGTCCTTTATCTGGGGGATGACGAGGGGCTCCGCCCGTATGCCTGAGCCCTGCTGCGTGGCGGTAAAGAGCGGGTTGAGCTGCTCCAGCAGTTTGGGAAGATCGGGAGCCACGTGATAGTTGAGCCGTTCGAGCTCTTCAAGGTTGGTCTGGCCGAGCACAGCCACCAGGCTGGCCACCAGCCGTACCTGAAGCGGCAGGAACTCTGTCAGGAACTGCTTGAGCATGGCCGTGTAGCTGCCGGCAGCAAAGAGCCCGCTCTGCTTAAGCTCCAGCCCAGAGATTTCGACGCGGTCGCTCTGCAGGTTCTGATAGCGGTCGTTTTGCGGGGCACAGCACACAAACACCGTGTGACCCTCCTCTAGGAAGCTATCGATGTGGTCACTGAGCTGCTGGGCTGCCTCATCCTCCAGCCAAGGCACAAAGTTGATACGCACTATCTGCTCCTCATACAGCGCCGCGCCCTCGGCAGCTGGCGCACAGACTGCTTCGCTGCCTTCAGGCCTGGCGGCACAAGCCCCGTTGTTGCCGACAGGCAGCTGCTCAATAACAAGGCGCCCGCCACTCCCCTGCTGTTTGTCCTGCGGTCTCTGCTGCCGCTGTTCCAGCAACAGACACCGTCCCGCGTCATCGCTTGCATAGACAGAGAGAAGGGTGGCACCCTCTTTTTGTTCCAGATAGGCCTGAAGCAGCTCGTCCTGCCCCGAGCTTCGTGGTGCCAATATAAAATAGGGTTGCTGTTGTGCATGCTCAAGCCGTGCCAACAGGGCCTTTGTCGAGCACTGGCGAGGTTGAGGAGCGTGGGTGGCGAGGAGTTCGGTTCTCGGTAATGTGTTCATGCGTGCACCTGCAAATCTTTCTCAAAATAGTTATCGAATAGGGCTTTACAGTATCGCGATTATGTGATAGCATACAATGTTATTAGTAGGTTGTCAAGTGCCAATTAAGAAAATATTTAGAGTGAGGAAACACCATGGTTGCTCTCAAGAAAGAAAAGCTGCAAAAGGCCCTGCAGGCAGAAGGCGGGATACGCGACACTGTCTTCAAGGGTTTTTATATCTACAAGGACCAGTATGTGAGGTTGATCGAGCTTACCGCGCAGAACAAGATCAAGGGCATAGAGCCGTCCAGTCAGTCCGAGATACTGCGTGCCGCGCTGGACGAGTACCTCGAGAAGTAAACGCTCCCGTGGCATTACTGCTAAAACGCGGGGTACGCCATGCTCTATAAAGGCAAGCGAGACGGGTACTTTCTCTACGAGCTCACCGCCACCGACCTGATATGGGAGGTGCAGGAACAGGGCCACTATCGGGTTGGCAACGTACTGCTCTTTGCCAGCAAAAAGGACATCGCCCTCGGCAGAGAGCTGGTCAAGGCTGACGACCTGGCCACGGCCTTTGACTATCTCGAAGGCGATGTTGCCTATGTAGAGGATACCGGCGGCTCGCAGCAGGAGGCCCTTGCCACGCTCGAACAGCAGCTGGCCCAGAGCAACGCTCAGGTACAATGGCGCGACGGCCTCCTTCACGAACTGGCTACCGACCTGGAATCGCAGCGCAACAGCAACAAGATGCTCATAGCCCAGCTTGAAAGTCTGCGCGAGCAGATAAGCATTGAACAGCTCAGCCGGAGCGAGGTCATGGGCGACCTCGAGATTGCCAGCGCGGAGAGCTATCGCAAGGAGCGGGAGCTGCAGGAGGCCATGGATGCCAAGACCCATCTGGAGCAGGAACTGGCCGAGCGCATATGCGAATTGCTCGAACTGGACTCAGCCAATACCGATCTGGAAAAACGTCTGGCGCAGCATGACTTTGGGAGCTCCGAGGCCCTGACATCCCATCCTGCTGGCGCTACGGCCATCTCAGGCGCTGTGGCAGCTCCGGCATCCCTCTCGCCTTCCCCGCCCGGACAGCCACCGCTACCGAGAACCGGCATGCCCGAAGCACAGGTTTTTACCACGCCCACCGGCAAGCTCATACAGGTCTACCACGAGTTCCCTGTGTCAGGCGGTAGAAAACGCAGGAGAGGGAGTTCCACCCTCAGGAGTGCGCTCCGCGCGGTGGGTCTGCTGCTTTTGGGCCTGCTGCTCTTCCTGGCCGGCAGCGTCCTGGCCACGGCACGCTTCAACGGTATCAGCCTGGGCGAGGCGCTGGACATGACCCTCAAGACTCTGATTCCCTGAGAGGGGCCAACGCGTCGCAGAGCAGGTCGAGGACACGCGCGGCCAGCTCCTGGTCCTGGGCTGTCTTATCTTCGCCTTCGTGTGCTTTTGTCACCATGACGAGGGACAGCCGATTGTGCTGTTTGCGTGCAACAGCCACTGCCTGTTTCAGCTCGGCGGCACTCTCGGTAGCCTCACCCAGATACACAGTGGGCGTGGCGGAGTTGCCGGGCTGCACCCTCCTTTTGCGAGTCTCACCGGTCTCCTGCTCCAGCCCCACGAGCAGCATGTCCCGGCCGGGTTCGGCCGCGAGCGCCGAGGCGCTCACGATTTTTGACTCCAACGTTGTTGCCCGGGCAAGGTTGGCTATACGGTTGGCAATGGCGCGCGTGGACTCATCGGTGCCAAACACACACACGGGCACAGCCTCAAGTACCCTGACCGAGCGGGCGGTATCCAGGATCCGTCCCTCCACAGAGTACCCGCGCTTGCCGTCCCAGAGATGCCTGAGGCGCAGGAGCGCGGCAAGGCCGGCCTCATCAAACATGCCCGTAGGCTCCAGCCCCATATTGGCCTGAAAGTCTCGGAGCGCCTGCTCGGTCTCGGGGCCAAAGCTGCTGTCAGGCACACAGGAAAAGCCCATGGACGAAAGGGCGCCCTGGAGCTCACCAACGTCCCGGCCGCGAAAGTGCGGCATATGCAGATACAACAGCCGGTCGCCCGTCTGCCTGCTTGCGTCCCGGAGTGCCGTCCACGTGCTCTGATCGAGCACATCATCACAACCGAGGCCGTTGGATTCCTTGAAGGTGGCAACGGCTGCCGCGGTGCGTTCGCCAAAAAGCCCCTTTTTGGCCTCGTCGCCCAGGCGGTAGCCCAGCACGAGCAACTGCCGTTGCAGATCGTGCACGGCCAATTCTGTGTTTGCGTCGTGTTGCATACTCCTCTTCTCAGCGCGCGACCAGGAACCTTCAACGCATCGGGGCTAGCGCCACCGGGCAAGCCTTCTCTCCAGAATATCAAAAAGCTCGTAAAGCACAACACCCAAAAACGCCATGGCGATGATGCCGGCAAACATACGGGGGTAGTCAAGCAGGGCCCAGGAATCAACGATAAAGGCGCCCAGGCCCGTAGAACCCGCTATGGCCTCGGCAAAAAAGAGTATGGCCACGGCTGTTCCCGACGATATGCGCAGCGCGGTAAAGAGCTCGGGAAGCGAGGCGGGTATCACCACGTGCCTGAACACGTCGAGGCGGCTGGCACCCAGCGAACGCACGCTGAGGACGGAGGCCAGGGGCACCTCCTTGGCGGCATCGCGCACGGTTATCAGCACCTGAAAGAATATCGTGAGGGCAATGAGCACTATCTTGGGTGCGTCGGCAATGCCGAGCAACACCAGCAATATGGGGAGAAAGACAATCTTGGGTATGGGGTACAGGATGTAGAGCACCGGGCCCAACACCGCGTCCAGGCGGGGTGAGCGGCCTATGATAAGCCCCAGCGGCATGGCCAGCACGGTGCCAATGAGCAGGGCGACCACAACCCGATACAGGCTGATGAGAAAGTCAGGGCCCAGCTGGCCGGCATAGCGTGCAAGCATGGGCACGGTCTCCAGAGGCGTGGGCAGGGCCGGTGAGCCCAGAGCCAATGCCAGCAGATGCCAGCACACAAGGATACCGAAGAGGGCGAGGGCATACCCGAGGAGTTTAGGGAAGCGAGGATTAATCATTGCACACCATCTGAGTCTCCTGTGTCCAGCAGCAGGGTGCGCAACTGGGTGGCCTTCGCAAAGAACTCGGAACTGGAGCGATAGCCACTGCTGCCCGCGAGCGGGTTCAGAAGCTCCGCCACCAGGGTGCCGGGACGCGGGCCCATCACGAGGATGCGCTGGCCAAGGTATACCGCCTCGTCAATGGAATGGGTCACGATGAGCTGGCTGTAGCCCCGGCTGCGCCAGAGTGTGAGGAGCAGGTCCTGCAAGGTCTCGCGCAGTTCGAGATCCAGCGCACTCAGGGGTTCGTCCATCAACAGCAGGTCCACGTCCAGGGCCAGTGCCCGCGCGAGCGCGAGCCGTTGCCGCATGCCACCGGAGAGCTCCCCCGGATAGTTCGAGGCAAAGTCCGCGAGGCCCACCTGCTCGAGTATCTCCCGGGTCTGTTCTTCGCGTGGTGCGCGCGGCAGCTTGCGGATACGCAGGCCGAGTGCCGCGTTTTCAAACACGGTCTTCCACGGGAGCAGGCCATAGTCCTGCAGGATGAGGCCTGTACCGAGACGGGGGGCGGTGTACTGCCTGCCCTCTATGAGAATGCTGCCCTCGTCCGCCTCAAGCAGCCCGGCCGCCAGCAGAAGCGCCGTTGATTTTCCGCAACCGGAGGGGCCGATGAGCACCAGGGATTCTTCTCTCTCCATGGCAAAGCTGAGGCCGTCCAGCGCCTGCACCTCTCCGGCCTTTCCCTGGTAGTGCTTCTTGACGTTGACGAAGGTAAGCATTCAGCGCTCGATAAAGGATCCTGTACTGTGGTCATAGGTGAGCTTGTGGTCAAGATAGCCCTTTTCGTGCATCCAGTCGAGTATGGGCTTGACCATGGACGAGCGGGGCCGCTCGGTGGTGGGATACTCGCTGATAACATAGCTATTCCTGACAGGCTCGGGAAGCTGGGCCTTTTCCACCAGCAGGCTCCGGTAATGCTCAGGATTGGCGTTAATGCGCTCTACGGCGGTATCCCAGACGCGGGCCAGGTTCTCTACCATGGCTATGCCGGGAGTCGTCTCTGCCAGGTCCTCCCGCACTATCATGACGCTCTGTGAGAGGTTGCTGCCGGAGCTGTCGTCGGCCAGGAGCACCATGCCGCTGGCCTCGCCCAGGGCCAACAGCGAACCGGGCAGCGCGGCGGCGGCCACCTGATTGGAGGCCATCATCTCGTAGCGCACCGGCACCTTCTTGATTTCCTCGCCGACTATCTCATCATCGCTGAGTCCAGCCTCCTCCAGCAGCTTGTCCATCACATACTCCGGAATCGTGCAAGAGCCGACCCCGACCGGCACACCAGCGAGCTCCTTGAGAGAGCTGATGCCGCTCTCGGGGCTGGTCATGATGCCAAAACGCCCCTGGCTCGCGGTGGTTCCCAGGCACACCCACTCCATGGTCACCGGCGTGCCTGCGACGG
>JAIRZP010000140.1 GCA_031267175.1 Coriobacteriales bacterium
CCATCCGGCAGGCCCGAACGCTGGTAGATGTCCTCGGAATTGAAGTAGCCCTTGCCGCGCAGGAACTGCCGCACTCCCGCTACGCCGGGCAGGCCCATGAACTCGACAAAGGAGGCCCGTGCCCGCACCGTATCGCGCGAAATATAGTTGATGGTATGGGAGGATCCGGCAGAGACGCCAAAGACATCCTTGAAGTAAATGCCGTTGTCCAAGAGGGTGTTGAGCACGCCGGCCGTATGGGCCGCACGGGTGCCGCCTCCCTCAAAAATCAGGGCCACGTCCTCTACGTTGAGAGCATCCCTGCCCGTGTATTCCTCGCACTTCACATCCTGTTCATCTTGCACGGCAATATACTCCTTTTCTCGCGCTTTGCCTGTCTTGGGTGTTACATCCTCCGGTGCCTGCTCCGCTCCGTTCATATCCGCAGTTCAAGCCCTATCGGGCAATGGTCGGAGCCAAGTACCTCTGGATAGAGTGAGGCGCTCTCGATGGAGTCCGCCAGGCGGTTGGAGACCAGGAAGTAGTCGATGCGCCAGCCCACATTGTTGGCACGGGCGTTGCCGCGAAAGCTCCACCAGGAATACGCGCCTGCGCGATCCGGATACAGGTAGCGGAAGCTGTCGGTAAACCCCGCCTCCAGCAGGGTGGTAAAGTCCGCGCGCTCCTCGTCAGAAAAGCCCGCATGGCCTCGGTTGGACTTGTAATTCTTGAGGTCTATCTCGTTATGGGCCACGTTGAGATCGCCGCAGATGACGACCGGCTTGTCCCGATCCAGCTCGGACACAAAGCGCGCAAAGGCCGCGTCCCAGGTCATACGCAGATCGAGGCGTGCCAGCTCGGGCTGTGCGTTGGGAGTGTAGCAGTCCACAAAATAGAACTTCTCAAACTCCAGGGCGCAGATACGCCCCTCCTCGTCCAGCTCGGTAACACCCTGCAGCCCCTTGACCGAGGCATCCCTGGGCGTCAGGCCAAGCTGATGGATGACTCTGAGGGGCTCCTTCTTCGTAAAGACCGCCGTGCCGGAGTACCCCTTCTTTACGGCGTAGCTCCAATATTCCGCGTAGCCGGGCGGCAGCTCAAGCTCGACCTGCCCAGCCTGGAGTTTTGTTTCCTGCAGGGCAAAGATGTCGGCATCAAAGCAGGCAAAGGACTCAGCAAAGCCCTTCTTAAGCACCGCCCTGAGGCCGTTAACGTTCCAGGAGATCATGTTCATGGTAAGCCTTTCTTTTTGCTGCTTTCTATCATACTCTGTTCTCACCCTCGCCAAAGGGCGGAGCAGTTGGTAAAATTGTCCAACTGTGAAAACCGTTATCAAAACTCTGTTTGCGAGTTGGCAACAAGCTGTTGCTGCGATTGTGCTTGCGGTGCTTTTTGCGGCAGCCAACGTGTTTATCTCGCCGATATACTACCACGCCAATCTCGACTGGATTACCGGGAGTGAAGGCGGGGTGCTTCTGGCCCTTGGCCAATGCCTGGCACTTGCCCTGCCCATTGCCCTAGGGCTGCTGGTCATCCTCGTATACGGCGGGGTGTTCTTCCGGTGGCTCGGCCGGTTCAATCCGCTCAAAATCCTCAGCCTGCGTTGGCGTAAACGCTCGGTGCTGGTTGCTGCCGGTATCATCCTGTTCTTCTGGCTCCCCTGGATAATCATCTACTACCCTGGCTGCACGCCCTATGACCCGGTGGCGCAGATCTATCAGATACACGGGTCGGGTGCCTTCAGGCCGGAGCTCTGGGAGCCTACGGTGGACGGCTGGATTTCCAACTCGCACCCCATCCTGCACACGCTCATCCTCGGCGGCTTCTTTGAACTGGGCGATCTGCTGGGCTCGCAGAACCTCGGTATCTTCCTGTACTCCCTCTTCCAATGCCTCGTGCGAGCCCTCACCTTTGGGGCGGCGTGCTGTTATCTCAGGCGCATTGGCGTGCCCAAGCTGTTCTGCCTGCTCTCCCTGGCCTTCTTTGCGCTGTATCCGGCCATTGCCACCTCATCCATGGTCACCTTCAAGGACCACCTGTTCTCTCCCCTTTATGTCATCTACGTCGTCCAGATAATCGAGATAGTGCGCACGCGCGGCGCGGTGCTTGCAGGCAGGAAGTTCCTGCTCGGGTTTATTGCCATCTCACTGCTCCTGCCTCTTCTCAAGCACCCCGGCCTCTATATCGTGCTGGCGTGCAGCATAGGGCTCCTCCTGGTCTACCGCCGCTATTTCAAGCAGCTGCTGCTTACGCTGGCGGTACCGGCGCTCACGGTGCTTGTCCTCTTCCCCCTGGTGGTGTTTCCGGCCCTGCGGGTTGTTCCCAATGGCAGCCAGGACGCCTTTGGCCCCCTGCTGGCCCAGACCGCGCGGGTCATCAACGAGCATCCCGATGCCATGAGCACCGAAGAGCGGGAGATAATCGACCGAGTCGTACCGTATCGCATCATGGCCACGGGTTACAGCACGGCCAGCACGGACTATATCAAGGGCAACTTCCGCCAGGACTCCTCGCTCGCTGACCGGCTCGACTATCTCGCGCTGTGGGCACGGCAGGCCTTTGTGTATCCGCAGGAGTATCTGGAGGGCTTCTTTACCATTCAGGACAGCTGGTTTGTGCCGGCGCATGGCTGGGATGTCTACGACAACCTGTATCCCGGCACGGCCCAGCATGTGGTGGACGTGGTAGGCCACAACAACCGGCTCCCCGTCAATAAGGCCGAGGAGGTCCGCGAGCAACTCTACTTTGACGGCCCGGTCGAGCTCTACGCCGCCAAGCTCTTCATGCGCAGCACCTTCCTCAATCTGCACTATATACCGGTCGTCGGCTTCCTGTTCACCCATGCGTGTTACACCTTCTACCTGCCCTTCCTCCTTGCGACCGTCATCCTGCTCAACCGCCGCAGGTTTCTGCCGGTACTCCTGCCGGTGCTTCTCACGCTCATCGTCTTGTTCATCTCTCCCATGGATATGTCGCGCTATGCGCTCCCCCTGCTGGAGAGTACGCCACTCCTGGCAGGCGTTGCCATCCTGGTATGGATGTATCCCCAAAGGGGGAAGCGAAAAACCGGCTCCGCAAAAATCGGGGAGAAGGGGCAGGACGCCGGCTATGCTAAAATAGCATCAGAGAAGAACGGCGAGACAGGCGAGAAGGAGCTGGCAGACTCAGACGTCGAGAGAGGCGAGGGCAGTCTGACCGGCTCAGACGAATTGAGAGCGCTGACATATTCAGAGGATGGCCATGCGTGAGTCACATATTGCGGTACTGATTCCCTGTTATAACGAGGAGATGACCATTGCCAAGGTTGTTGACGACTTCGCCCGAGAGTTGCCCGATGCCACCATCTATGTCTACGACAACAACTCCAGCGATGCTACCAGCGCGCTCGCCAGGGAACACGGGGCCGTCGTGCGGTTTGAGCCTCGCCGCGGTAAGGGCAACGTGGTGCGGCAGATGTTCCGGGAGATAGACGCCGACTATTACGTCATGGTCGATGGCGATGACACCTATCCCGCTGAGGCTGTTCACGAGCTGCTCAGGCCCTTGATGGTCGGCGAGGCGGATATGGTCATCGGTGACAGGCTCTCCAACCTGACCTATCACAAGGAGAACAAGCGGGCCTTCCACAGCTTTGGCAATAACCTGGTGCGCGCTCTGATCCGTCTGATGTACGGCGTGAATATCGTTGACGTGCTCACCGGATACCGTGCCTTTAACCGTATCTACGTCAAGACCTGCCCGGTCATCTCGCGCGGCTTTGAGGTGGAGACCGAGTTGACCATCCATACCATCGACAAGAATTGGCGCTTTTCCGAGGTACCCATTGTGTATCGCGACAGGCCGCAAGGCTCTGAGTCGAAGCTCTCGACCTTTGGCGACGGGAGCAAGGTGCTGCTCACCATTCTCAGCCTGTTCAAGGACTACAAGCCCCTGGTGCTGTTCTCGCTTATTGGCG
>JAIRZP010000174.1 GCA_031267175.1 Coriobacteriales bacterium
CGTGGATCCCTTGCCCCGTCCCCTTGTCCCAGCGCCGTCCCCGCTCTTCCAGTCAGTCACCCTGGTAGCCGTGATAATAGCGCATGGCAGTCCGGCCTACCTCAATCCAGTTGTTGAAGTTGTTTGCGTCTCCCCGTACCTCAAAGTACTGCAGGTACTTCTCCTGCGACCCGCTGAGCCCCACCTGAAAGCAGAAGTTCCGCGGTTGCACGGCATATTCGGCATACGCTGCGTCCGCGGAGTCCTCAGAGCTCAGCGAACCTGCTCCCTCGTCGGAACCGACCGGCACCTGGCTGTAGGTGGGCCCCAGTTCGCTGTGGTCGAGGCCCGCCTGTTGCCAGACGGTGGCCCGGAGGCGGTCGGAGTTGACCGGAGCCGCGCTCTCCCGCATCGCAGTGCCCTGCTCGCCGGATAGTTTGACAAAGAGCCCGGTCGTCTGGGCCTCGCTCAGATCCTGGAAGTCGCCGAGATAGTCCAGGTCCACGGTATAGCCGTGGTCGCCGGTAACGATGATGGTGCTGTCCTCGTAGAGCCCGAGCTCCCTCAGGCAGTCCAGGTATTCAAACACCAGGGCAAAGGCAAAACGCGTCTGGAGGTACTCGCTCGACTCTGCCCTCGGCACGGTTTCAAAGTCGTAGCCGGCGTTGAAGGGCGGATGACAGCCATTGAGGTGTATGAACTTGAAGTTGCCACTGAGTTCCTCGCGCACCTCAAGCCCGCTGCTGGCAAGCGTGTCGTAGACGGCATGGTCGTCTGCCTGGTAGCGCTGCGCCCGCTCACCCTGGTACACGACGTCATCCTGAATAGTATCGGTGCTTATCCAAAAATACGGCTTGAGGAGGTAGGGCATATACCGGTAGCAGGATACTATCGCGAGGTTCTCCACCGCCGCGGCGTCCACCGCGGGCAGACCCTCGTCCAGATTGTCCGCCGCACCGCGCAGATCCTCGCCATCCAGATAGGCATAGCTGTATTCGGTGTAGAGGTCGCTTCTAAGGCCCGCCGCGCGCAGTGCGGGCAGGAATTCCGAATCGCCCCATGCCTCGCGCATATAGTCCTCGGCCGGCACGTCAAAGTCATAGCTGTAGCCGGTGAGCATGTTGACTACGGAGGGAAAGGTCCTGCTCGTCGTGGCCATATTATTGGTATAGCGGGTAAACCCGTCAAAGTTGCTTCCAAAATAGTCCGGCTCCCGGCGCAGGAGCTCGTCGATGTAACGCTGGTCGAGGCGATCCAGGACGATGACGATGATATTGTTCTCGGGGGCCACCTCGTAGAGCCCTTCCTCGGAGAGAAAACGCTCGGGCTCAAGGCGTTCCTCCAGGACTCCCGTGGTGCTCACGCTCGTTATGAGGGCGATGAGTTGCATGCCTATGAGCAGGCTGGGAACAAAGATAAGCAGCGTCTGATAGGCCCTGGGGGCGCACCGCCAGATGAGGAACGGCAACGCGAGTATGATGACGCAGAGCACTGTGTTGCCGATGACGTCCGGCAGTATCTGATTGAGGTCAAGCCAGTCGCCCGTGAGCTGCCCCAGCGAGCCGTTCATGAAATTGCCCTGCACATAGAGCACCAGGGTGGCCGCGAGCACCACGCTGGCGACAGCGGTTAAGACGCGGCCACGCAGCACGAGCAGGAGGAGGAAGAGCAACGCGAACACGGCGAGCGCCAGCAGCGCTACCGCAGAGAACACCAAGGTAACCGGATAGGGCATGGACTCCCTGTTCTGGATGAGGATGTCGAGTATGCCGAAGAAGACGAAGCTGAAGGAGAAGCCCGCGGCCAACAGGGCGGCAAGCAGGGCTCTGAGTCTGAGCCGGCGGTCGTCCTTGAAGAGGTATTCCGCGAGCGGAACGCGCGGCTGGCTCTTTCTGGCCGCTTTTTTCCTGGCCTTCTCCTGCGCTTTGGCCTTGGCGTAGAGCTGTCGATAGCGTGCATTGCGCATCCGCATCCAGAAGGCCTCTGCCCGAGCTTTGAGAGTGACCGCACCCATCTTGAGCCGGCTGGCAAACACGCCAAAGGCCACCGAGAGCGAGATGATCAGGCCGGAAACGATCTGGATGATATAGCTGGTGGTGGCCGGGTCGATATAGGCCCAGGCGGTTGCGGGGAAGCCAAAATAACAGACCAGGCAGAGAAAGCCCAGGTAGGCGAGGCGCCCGCGCCTTATCCGAGGGAGGTGCCGATGGCTGCTCATCGTGCACCGTCTTCCGGTTCTCCGGGGGCTTCTTCCTGCTCCCGGCCCGCTGCTGATACTTCCCATACTTCCGTCGCTTCTGGCTGCTCCGGATCCGTTTCCAGGGCTTCCAAGGCTTCCAACGCCTCCAGGCTGGGGACGGCCCGGCTGCCTTCCAGGTAGGCCTGCTCCTCCTCATGGCGCTGTGCATGCTCGGCCAGTGAGGCAAGGAGGTAGCCTCCCGCGTGCTCGGCGGCACTGCCGATATGGTAGAGGTTGTCCTGCATGACCTGGGCAATGCGCTCGCGGTATGCGCTGCGCTGCGCCACCAGCTCACGGGCAACCTCACCGATCTCTGCCAGATCCTCAAGGGCAAGCACCCTGCCAATCTGGCTCCTGAGCGTAATGTCCAGCGGCTCCAGTTCCACGTCCTCCCAGGCATGGTTCATGACCTTGAGCGGCGTATCGATAAAGATGGAGGGCTTTTTGGTGGCGTAGGAGAACTCCTGGGCAATCGTTGACCAGTCGGTGATGACGACATCGGCCAGGTAGACGGTCTCACTGGAAGCAAAGTCGCGCTCCAGCACGAGGCTGCCCTGTTCCAGCTCGTCCGTAAAGCTGGCCAGCGTCTCCAGGATCCTCTCACTGAACTGCCTGACATACTGGGGATGCGGCCTCACGATGACCTGAAAGCCACAAGCAAGCAGGGGCGCCACCACCTCGGGCAGGCAGAGCTCCATGAGATTGTCCTGCTGCCAAGAGGGGCCGATGAGGGCGACAAGCGGCTCATTAACCTGGTCGATGGAGAGCGCGCTCACCCGCTCCAGCAGATCGTCGAGCAGCGGATACCCGGTATCCACAAGCTTCTTGGGCGCGAGTTCGTGCAACTCCTCCAGCCTCCGAACCTCAGTATCGTGGTTGGGACCGTAGCAGAAGATGGTGTCAAAGTAGTCCAGCGCGTGCTCACGCAGGGCCAGATGAAAACTGCTCATGCCGTGGTCCAGGTAGACGTACTCGATGTCTTTTCTCACCAGGGAGCGTTTGATGTGGAAGACCTCCAGGTCGGGCATCGTCATGACAACGAGGTCGGCATCCATCTTCATCATAAAGGAGATGAGGGCGCTCTGACCGACAAAATAGGTCTGGAAGCGCTGGCTCGCCTCCGCCCCCAGCTCCAGCTGGAAAATCTGGTCGTGCAGATCGGAGCTCACGTAATGGATGATCACGTCGCTCTCCGCAAGCAGCCAGGCAATGACGCGCTCAAAGTACTTATAGAAGCCGCTGCCCTCAGAATAGAAGACGAGCTGTTTGTCGGGACACTGGTAGAAGCGTTTCATGTCGATGCGCTGCCGGGCCCGCTCGGCCTTCTTCCGCTCCCGTTTGGCCGCCTTTTCTGCGCGGCTCAGCACGGGCCTGGCCTTGATGGTGGAGAAGTCGAGATACTTTCTGGGGTCATAGATGAGATTGCAGAGCGCCATCGTTGCTATCGAGATGAGGTTGCCGGCAATCCAATAGAGCCCCACGCCACAGGGCAGGACAAAGGCAAAATAGAGCGAGAACGCGGTGAGGAAGGCCGCCGTGCCCCACTTGCCCCAGAACCCCGCGTTCAGCTGCAGGACGTAGTACCTGTTCTGCAGGGCCGAAAGCAGCAGCGCTGAGCCTCCGGAAAGCAGCGGATAGAGGAGGGTCAGGAGCACCGCAAAGCTCGGCACCATCGCCATGTCCACCCCTAAAAAGTCGAGGTTGACCGCGGCGATCCGATCCAGCGTACCCTCCATACCCGAGAGGCCGGCCAGAGCGGCGGGGTCGTGCTTGACCAGCTCCATGACCGCCAGCTGCGCTCCCGTGCCGAGCTCAGCCACCGGCGTGCCCAGCACTTCAGCGGTCGCAGCAACCAGCGTGCGGATGGTCGCCGTGTCAAGATGCAAGAGGTGCTGCAAGGGGTTGTAGACCACACAGATGAGCCCGAGGATAAGGGGAATCTGAATAAGCAGCGGCAGCATGCCCTTCAAAAGCGAGTAGTGCTCACGTTTGTAGAGCGCCTTCTGTTCCTCCATTATCAGCGTGTTGTTGCCGGCAAAACGCTGTTTGATGCCCTCCAGCAGGGGCTGGATCCTCACCATGGTGATGGCGTTCTTCTGTGCGACGAGCGAGAGCGGAAACATCAGGGCCTTGGTCACGAGCGTAAAGAGCAAAATGGCCAGCCCATAATCAGAAAGCAGCCCGTAGCACAGGTAGAAGATGTATCCCAGCGGGATACCGAGTATTGCGTTAATCACATCCAAGGGTTCTCAGCTATCTCCTCCTGCACGGGGGGGGATTATTCCTCCGGTGCTGGTGCCTCTCTGCTGCCATACAGCCGCTACTCTGTTGCTACGATGGTGCCGCCGCCTACGACACGGTCTCCGTCGTAGATAACCAGGGCCTGGCCTCGGGTGAGGTCCGGTTGTTTTTGGGCAAACACTATTCTAGCGGTGTTGCTGCCGGGGAGAAAGACCCGCGCGCGGTGCTCTTTGCCCTGATACCGATGCCTCACGGAGAAGCTCTGCCCGTCCACCGCCGTGGCAGGGTCTATGATAGTGACCTCGTCGAGGAGGGCAAGCTGCTGGCCGCGCTCCGCAGCGGTCCCCACACGCACGGTTGC
>JAIRZP010000080.1 GCA_031267175.1 Coriobacteriales bacterium
ACTTTGCTTCGGCCTGCCCGCCAGACCGACCACATCCAAAAGGTGGACCTGGGAGGCTTTCCTCAGAAGCTCCATATCCGTTTTACCGACCCTGATGCGCCCATCCTGTTGGTGTTGCATGGCGGCCCCGGCATGAGCAACCGTCACAGCATCATGACTCAGCACGACGATCTTGCGCGCGACTTTGTCGTGGTGGCCTGGGATCAACGCGGCTGCGCCGGATCGTATAAGGGCGTTGACCCAGCCACGCTCACGGTTGACCGTCTCGTGGAAGACGCCCATGAGTTGGTGGAGTGGCTGTGCGAGCAGTTTGGGGCTGCTCAGATCAACATCCTGGGCGGCAGCTGGGGCAGCCAGTTGGGTACCCTGCTTGCGTATCGCTATCCGGAACGCATCGCCGCCTATGTGGGATGCGGCCAGGTGGTTGATGGCATACAAAATGAGCAACTCAGTTGGGAGTTTACGGTTGAGGAGGCACGCAAGGCCGCAGACCAGCGGAGCCTCCATACGCTGGAACGCATAGGACCCCCCGAGCAGGGACAGTACCGCGGTGGGCTCAAAGGCTTGCTCGCACAGCGGCGGATTCTTTCCAGATACGGCGGCAGCACGCGCAAGGGAGAGGGCTTCTTCAACTCCTATGTCAAGCCTGTCCTGCTCTCAAAAGAATACAGTGCGGAGGATGTCTGGGGCTATCTCAGGGGCAGTACGCTGGTGCTCGCAACCATGTGGCCCGAGCTGGTCAACTATGACTTCCGCAGGGAGGCCCACCGGTTTGCCATGCCCTACTTCATCTTTCAGGGGCGCGCCGACCGTAACACCCCGGCCGCGTTGGTGGAGGAGTATTTTGCCATTGTCGATGCGCCCGTCAAGGAACTCGTCTGGTTTGAGGAGAGCGCGCACAGCCCGCTCGGCGACGAGCCTGAGCGCTTCAAGCGTCTGTTACGAGAGCGCCTGCTGGGTTGACAGCTTCCCCTCGCGGGACAGGATCTGAGCGCTACAGCCGCGGAGAATTTTCTCAAACTTTCCCCCAAAATAGACTTGTAATCGCTAGACCGTTCTGTATAATACTTTGCAGGAGGACGTAATGAGCAATGGAGCTGACACAAAGAGTCGAATCATCGAGACGGCATTCGTGCTGTTTCAGAGCTACGGCTATCACGCAGTTGGCGTCAATCAGATTATTGAAGACAGTCACACTCCCAAGGGATCGCTCTATTATCATTTTCCCGGAGGCAAGGAGGAGATTGCCCTGGAAGTACTACAAAGGGCCGAGCGCCTCGTCACCGAAAACATCACAATAAGCATGGCGCAACACAAAAACGCTGCCGACGCCTTCGATAATCTCCTCCGCAAGCTCAAGAAAAACATATTCAGCGAGCAGGGCCACTTCTCGGTGACGCTGTTGGCCCTTGAAACAGCTCACGTAAGCGAGCAGCTCAGACAGGCATCAGTCCAGGCACTCGACGCGTGGATCGCGCTCTATGAGCAGAAGTTGCTTGAGGCAGGGTATGGGCAAGCGCGTGCCCGCACCCTGGCCATAGCCATTGAAACACATATTGACGGAAGCATTAACATGGCCATTATCTTTGAAGACCCCAAGTATCTGGACAGGGCCAGGACCGTGGTGGCCGAGATGCTGACAACAACCTGACACGATACCACCCCGATATCACCACGATCTTGCGAGCGATGTTTTATTGTCTGTAATATAGAGACTGGTCTACATAACACTGAAGGAAATGCTATGACGAGCCACGAAAATCGCAAAAACACATCAGCCGCCAACACTCACCTTTCCAGTGCTTCGGCATCTGTCGACCCGCTCTCCCACGACGCGGCATCGTCAAAAGCAAGCGTACCGAGCGCAACCGGCGCAACCGGCGCAACTCTTACTCGCGCACCCTCCTCATTGAGAGCCCTGCTTCTCGGATGCGCCGTCTGGCCCTTCCTGCACGCCCCCACACAGAGCTGCCTGCAGGAGGATCAGCTCAGCGCCTACCGGGAGCTTCTACAGCAGACACAGGAACATCTGGGCAGTTCGCACAGCTGCTGCCGCGGGCTTGCGCTCATGGCAGATGCGCTCACCGGCATCGCTGAGCACTGCAGGCGGGAGGGCTCCAAGGAGGCGCCGATAGATTGCTTGCCTGCTGAGGCAGAGCACCAGAGCGCTCTCACCCAGCTCGCCGTCGAGCGCACCTGGCTCTACCGGGGTGTGAGCGAAACCGGCCCCACACCTCCCTACGAGGCGGAATGGTGTACCGGCACGTCCACGTCAACCGTACTCCTGTCGCTCACCAAATCCTACCGGGCATCAGGCCTCGCGCTGGCTCTCGGGGAACGTGCGGACTACCTCGGCATAGAACTCGGCTATTACCAGAGGCTCATCCTGCAACAGGCGGCCTGCGAGGCAGAAGACGACGAGGCAGGCAGGGGCAACTCGGGTGGCGGCGAGTCAACCGGAGGCAGGCCACGGCGCGACAGCGCAGGCGGCAGCGGCGTGCGCACTCTGCAACAGCGGTTTCACTCGGAGCATCTCGGCAGGTGGGTCGCGCCCTATGTCAAAGCGACCCTTCCTCTGGCGCAGTCGGACTTCTTCCGAGGGCACCTGCTGCTCGTACAGGGATGTGTTGCCCGGGAGCTCATCCAGGAACCCGCCCGGGAGCCCACCTGAAGGCACACCCAAGGGACGCAAAACCCCGCTTGTGGGGCACCCCCCACGTAAGAGCACGGCTCAGGCGGCAGCCGAAAACCCTCGAAAGCCCGCCCATCAAACCGATTGGCACTGCTCAGGCCAAGTACATGAGCAAAGGATACGTGTGAAGGAAACAACAAAGGATAAGGAGAAGGAAGGTATGGACATCAGCAGAAGGAGTTTTGTCAAGACGACGGCCGGCGCGCTCGCCGGAGCGGCCACCGTCGGAGCAGCGGGAGCGGTGGGAGCCGATTTTCTCCCCTTGCTTGGGGCCTCAGACGGCATGTTCAAGGAGGCCCATGCCGCCGAAGCCTCCACCAAAACAGTAACGCCCGGCCTGTGTCACTCGTGCCACTTTGCGCGGTGCAGTCTCAACTACACCGTAGAGGACGGCGTGCTCACCGAGGTTGAGGGCAATCCGGATGGCCCGTGGAACGAGGGCAAGTGCTGTGTGCGGGGACAGGCGGCCCCGGCCTTTGTCTACAACCCCTACCGGGTCAAGACGCCGATGATCAGGACGAATCCGGAGAAGGGGCTCGATGTTGACCCCGGCTGGGTCGAGATAGGCTGGGACGAGGCCATAGGGATGCTCGCAGAGAAGATGGCGGCGCTGCGCGCGGATGACTCGCGCAAGCTGGTGTGGATGCACGGCTTTCCTACCTTTTATAACCTCATCACCGGTATGTACGGCATCGTGCCGGCCACCTTTGGCACCCCCAACACCGGCATGGTCACAGGCGCTCTGTGTTCGGTGCATCTGAGCAACTCCCTCGTGCAGGGCGGTTTTGCCCAGTATCCCGACTTTGCCTACGGCAGGTACATTCTCGCCGTGGGAGGCACGTCCGCTCCCAACATAGCCCCAGGCGACGGCGCCACGAGCTACATCGTGGACGCACTGAAGAACGGTGCGCGCATGGTGGTCGTGGATCCGCGCTGCTCGCCGGAGGCCGAGCTGGGAGAATGGCAGCCCATCAGGCCGGGCACCGACCTGGCCTATCTGCTCGCCCTCATCAATGTGATCCTGCATGAGGAGGACCGCTACGACGCGTGGTTCCTCAAAAACCGGAGCACTGGCCCCTACCTCATCAACGAGGCGCAGAGCGACTATCTGAGAAACGAAGCAGGGAAGCCCCTCATCTGGGATGCCGTAGAGGCCGCGCCCAAGGCCTTTGACGACCCCTCTGTGCATGATTTTGCGCTGGAGGGCGTCTACTCGGTGCAGGGCCAGGAAGTCTCACCCGCATTCCATCTGCTCAAACAGGGTACGGTGGACTACACACCCGAATGGGCGGAGGAGATTACCACGGTTCCTGCGGCCAACATCCGCACCCAGGCCAAAGATCTGCTCGATAACGCACTGATTGGCTCGACGATTGTCATCAATGGCAGCGAGCTGCCGCTCAGGCCGGCCTGTGTGTTCCTGAGCCGCGGCATGACCAATCACCGCGACGGCCACGTGGCCTTCTGGACGGCGATGCTCGTCAACCAGCTCATCGGGGCCGTGGCCGTACCGGGCGGCAACGTGGTGGCCTCTGACCCGGGCGCGCTCACGCCCGACGCGGACGGCGTCGTCACACCGGAGAACTTTCATACGAGGATGTGGCCGTGGCAGTTTCCCCATGAGATGCTCCAGGCGCAGGAGTTTGTGCCCTATGGCTTTGACAACGCCTTCCGGGTCAACGACGCTATCCTTGAGCCCGAGCGCTACCAGGCCGACTATAAGCCGGAGATGTTCATCAGCGTGGGGGCAAACTACTTCAACAAGGCCGGCGACCCCGAGCGCACCTCCGCGGCGCTGCGTGAGTACCCGTTCATCGCCACGTTCAGCTATCACATCGACGAACACGCCCTGTTTGCCGATCTCGTCATTCCTGACAGTACCTATATCGAGCAGGCGGCCGTCTACAACTTTGACATGTACCGGCCCGGCCACCCGCAGCTGGTCAACAGCACCTTTGGCCACCGGCACGTCATCGACCCGGTGTTTGACAACCGCTGGATCGACGAGGTATGGATGGATGTGGCAGAGCGGATGGAGATGCTCTACGGCCCGGGCCAGCTTATCTTCCTCACCAATATCATCCTGGGGATACGGCCGGATCTCTGGCTTGACCTGGGCACCAAGCCCACGCAGGAAGAGGTCATCGACCGCTGGCTCAGGACGCGCTACGGTGATGAGATGACCCTCGACGCCTTTGCAGAGTCCGGGTTTGCCTACGAGCAGGTGCCCGACGACAAGGTCTTCAATTACAGCTACTGGCCGGGCAACCAGACGAGGCACCCGCTCTTCAATATCTACTTCAAGCGGGCCGGAGATCAAATGCTCGCAGGCATGAGGGAGGCAGGTATCGAGCATCCGGGCTGGGACAACGAACTCATCGATTTCTACTACCGCGGCATACCCCAGTGGAGGGCAACCCATGCGGTTGAAAGCTCCGACGAATTTGACCTGCTCGGCGTGCTGTACAAGACCCCCGAGATGATCTTTGACGTGAGTGGGCCGAGCGGCAACCCCTGGAGTGTGGAGGCGATGGGATCCCGGCCCGACTTTGCCAGGATCTGTCTCAATGCCCAAACCGCCAGAGACAAGAACCTTGCCGAGGGTGACGAGGTCTATGTGGAAAACCGGGGCGGCGTGAAGATCGGGCCCTATCCCGTACACACGACCGAGCTACTGCACCCCGACTGCCTGGGTATTGCCGGCGGCAACGGACATGTGGGGGTTGGCATCAACCCGAGGATGCGGCAGAGCATCCCCTACAACCGCCTCCTGTCCACGGACTGGGACGCGGTGGATGTCATCACCGGTGCCATCGACACCAGCCCTCGCCTCAAGATCACCAGGGCCTAGGCCCAAAGCACGAGGAAATCCAGAGAACCTGATGCTCACACTCCTGCTAGGTACCGGCACCGAGCTTTGCAAACGCTCTACCGGTAGCGGCGAGGATGCCAGAAACGATTCGAACAAACAGAAGACGAGGTAGATTATGAGATATGGAATGGTCATAGACACGAGCAGGTGCGTAGGATGCAATGCCTGCGCCGTTGCCTGCAAGCAGATTCATGGAACAGGGCCTGGTGTGTTCTGGAACCATGTGGAGCGCTGGGAGGAAGGCAGCTATCCCAAAGCCAGGATGAAGTACCGCCCGGTCATGTGCAACCACTGCGCCCACGCCCCGTGCGCGGAGGTGTGTCCCGTTGGGGCCACCGTGGTGGACGAGAACGGCATCGTAACGGTGGACAGGGAGCGGTGTATGGGATGCCGCTACTGCATAGCCGCGTGTCCCTATGACGCGAGGACCTTCCTCATGTCCACCGAGGGCTATTACCCCGAGCTGGGCAGCAAGACTGTCTTTGAGGAGGCCAAGGAGTTCCTGCACGAAACCGGCACGGTGGAGAAATGCATCCTCTGCAACGACCGGATAGCCGAGGGCAAGGAGCCGGCCTGTTCCAAGGCCTGTCCCGCAGGCGCGCGCACCTTTGGCGACCTGGCCGACCCCACCAGCACGATTACACACCTGGTACTGGAACATCAGGCGCATGGTCTGCAGGAAGACCTGGGCACTGGGCCAAGTGTTCGCTACATAGGCTAGAAGGAGGACCTCATGACAACACAACAACAACCCGCAAACGCGCGCTCGACGCAGACAGCGCAGACAAAGCAGACAGTACCGCCAGCCCAGGCGGCACAGCCAGCACAGACGAAACAAGCACCACAGGCAGCACAGACGCAACATCCCCACACCGCGTCGTCAGCCAAGGGGCCACGGTTCACGC
>JAIRZP010000084.1 GCA_031267175.1 Coriobacteriales bacterium
ACCAGCGTCAGCACGACCACCAGCACGGCGGCCAGAAGCGCGCTGATAGACTCGGTGTTGATGAGGTTGCCCACACGCAACTCAAAGACATTCACGATAAACACGCAGATGAGAAACCCGAGAAAGGGGAGCCAGATGACCGAGAGCAGATTGCGTATCGAGCCCAGGAAACTATGAGGCCGGGAGACGGAGACAAAAGGGGACGGTTCTTCTGTCCTGCTTTGGTTTTCATGACTGCTTTGGTTCTCGTGAGAGACAGTGTCTGTATAGGGAGCAGAACCAAAGCAGGCCAGAAGAACCGTCCCCTTTTGTCTCGCAGCCTTTTCCAGAAGCATCGGCGTACCGGCTCCGATGAGGACCAGAAGTGGCACGGCTATCACCACGGCCATAGGGGGGCACAGCGACAGAATCCAGGTTAACAGCGATGAGGCGGCACAGATGAGGGCTCCGTAGAACATCACGTTGCGAAAATCCATGGAGAACTGCGCTATCCACGCGAGCGAGAGGGGAATGAAACAGGCGCCCGAGACCGCGCCCAGGAAACCGGTGAGGACGGGGGAGGCGTCGCCAAGCGTGAGGCCCACCACCAAACCGATTTCGGCCAGGATATAGCCAGCCGTTGCCAGGACAAGCGCGCGGAAACCGAATCCCGGCCAAGCCTGATGCCGGAAGGAAGAGATGGTCAGTATGAGTGAGAGTGCGAGCGAGCTTACCATCATGCAGACGCTGAAGCTCTCCACCAGGGCAGGGTTCGACGTAAGGCCCGCGAGCATGCGGCTATTGGGCGGGTAGAGCGAAGCCGTGGCAATAAAGGGGATACTCGCCAGAAGCCAGGGTCGGAACAACAGTCGCGACCGGTTATTCAGCTGATGCAACACCTCACGATTACTCTCCATAGACATCTCCTGTTCAAGAGCTTACACCATCAAGGAGCCAGGCAAGCCGTCAACGGGAAGCGATTCAAAAATACTGCAAAACGGTGAGGGCTTTTGCGCGCATTTCACGCATTGAGAGGATGGACGGGCAGCCAGGCCGCATCTAGGATTTTTCAGAGGAAAGGAGCGGTGCAGTGTGGCGAGGCTGGTGTCCAGCTCGATCCTGCGCCGAAGCCCCACCTCAAAGACAACAGACGAACATCAGAGAAGAAGGAGGAAGTATGGACGAGCAACGGACTATTCAAAAGGCAACGAATGAAAACGAGGCTCCTGACGCAGAGACAGGTAGCGGACTGTCGAGAAGGAACTTTCTCAAAGGAGCGGGAATCGGTGCACTCAGTGTTGCGGGTGCTGCCGGCGTAGGTGCTTTTGCGGGCTGTGCGCCTCAGGCGGCAACAACCACCACCGGCGACGCGGGAGCAAGCGGCACCGCCGCTGCCAGCGACCTCGCCCTCTCACCCGCCGGAGCCAGCTATCCCTGGCCGGCCGAGCCACCGGAGATAGCAGAGGCAGACATCGAGAGCGAGGTAGACTGCGACGTCGTCGTCGTGGGCCTCGGCGTGGCGGGTTGTGCCGCGTTTCGCTCGGCTGCCGAGGGCGGGGCAAAGGTCGTGGCCTTTGAGAAGGCTGCCACCCCCCAGCAGCGCAGCTCGCAGTATGCCTATCTCAACGGACCGCATTCGGAGCTCTGGGGCCTCCAGACCTTCTCCGACGCGGAACTCATGGAGATCATAGAGGGGGAGGTCAAGGAGCAGAACTACATGGTCAAGCAGGACATCTGGGTGCGTTGGGCCCGGGAGAGCGCTGAAGCCATCGAATGGTACTGCAACGGGGTGCCCGGCTTTAACTTTGAGCCGAGCCCGATGTCGATGGAGGCTCCCGCCGAGGGTGCCGAGTCAGAGCCCACCCCTCCCGGCATCGGTGGTGGCCCGCCGGCCGACCCTACTACAGACTATAGTGAGGACCGCAACGCCTATAACATCACGCTGTTCTTCAGCGATCACCAGGCCATGCTCGACGGCCAGGTATCTACCGCCGAGGGGCTGGGCGCGGAGGCCTACTTTGGTCACTTTGCCGAGAAGCTCATCATGGAGGGTGGCCGCTGCGTGGGTGCCTACGGGCGCAACGCCGAGACGGGCAAGTACGTCAAGGCCAACGCGAGCAAAGGCGTCATCATGACCTGCGGGGACTACTTCTCCAATGAGGACATGGTGCGCTTCTTCCGCCCCGACCTCATCGAGAACGGCAACGGCAACCCCTGGCCCAACTTTGACGTAGAGGGCAAGCCCACCAATACCGGCGACGGCTACAAGCTGGGCTACTGGGCGGGTGCCTCGCTCCAACAGCACCACGCACCCATGACGCACATCATGGGAGGCACGGGCGGCATCAACGAGACCCACGGGGATTCCATGGGTGTCATGGGTGCCGCTCCCTATCTGCGTCTCAACTGGCACGGCGAGCGCTTCATGAATGAGGACATCTCCAATGTCAACGACGAGTACCAGGTGGACATCCAGCCCCGCCGTCAGTACCTGATGTTCTTCGACAGCAAATACGGCGAGTATCCCGAGCTTGCGGGCCTGATGGCGGCGAGCCAGGAGAGCATTGATGCCGCCATAGAGGCGGGCAAGTGCTTCAAGGGCGAGACCCTCGACGAGCTGCTCGATAATATCCAGGGTCTCGACGGCGCGGCGGGCTTCGACGCCACTGCCAAGGCCACCGCGCTCAAGTCCATTCAGCGTTATAACGAGCTCGTTGCCAAGGGCACAGACGAGGACTTCAACAAGCTCTCCAAGTATCTCAAGCCGCTTGAGTCCGGACCCTTCTACGCCCAGCTCACCGGTACCGCGCTCTGCCTCGTCGTCATCGGCGGCGGATTGGAGAGCGACAAGGAGGCCCACGTCCTCGACCTGGAGCGCAACATCATCGGCGGCCTGTATGCCGCGGGCAATATCCAGGGCAACCGCTTTGCCATCAAATACCCCTTCAAGCTCGGCGGCGCAAGCCACTGCATGGCGATGTTCTACGGCTACATAGCCGGCCAGAACGCCGCCCAGGGCGTGTAGCCCAGACAACTGAGGCCTTCGGACAACTCTGTAGTAATGACCCGGGAGGGTCGGGAAAAATGAGAGGAATACCATGGACGAGAACAAGCAGGTAAGCATTGACAGGCGCAACTTCCTGAAGGGAGCAGCGCTAGTGGGCGCGGGTGCACTCAGCGCGGGTGCCCTGGCGGCCTGTTCGCCGAGTACCACGCCGGCGAGCTCCGAAGTTGACAGCACCGGCGGTTCAACAGGCTCGGTGAGTGGCACGATAGGTGGTGCCATCTGCCCCGAGGACTGGCTGGGAACCATGCCCACTATCACCGATGCCGAAGATG
>JAIRZP010000151.1 GCA_031267175.1 Coriobacteriales bacterium
AGACCAGCTCCGCACTGCCCATCATGCAGCTTCTTGAAAGCCACGGCGATCTCATGGCCCTCTTTGAGGAGATAATGGAATCCGGCGGCCTGCATATCAAGATCGGTTCTGAGAACAGAAACACTCAGTTCTACGAGTTCAGTTTGGTGGCCATGCAGTTTGACAGCAGCCACCTCAGCGGCATCCCGGTAAGCAGCCAACGAGGTACGCGCAGGCACCACGGAGTCGTTGCCCTCTTCGGGCCCACGCGCATGGATTATGAGTGGGCCATCAGCCTGATAAGCAAGCTTGTCTGGGACCTCGAATGTCCCGGGCATTGACCGAAGTAACTCTACCCCGGAAGAAACGGTAAGAAAGTCAAGAAAGTCAAGAAAGGACTGTGTTGTCAACCGATTATTACGAGATATTGGGCGTCTCACGAGACACGACCGACAGTGAGATTAAGAAGGCCTTCTACAAGAGGGCCCGTGAGCTCCATCCCGATGTCAATAAGGCCGTGGACGCCGAGGAGCGGTTCAAGGAACTCAACGAGGCCTATGATGTCCTGAGCGACTCCAACAAACGTGCCCAGTACGATCGTTTTGGCCGGGTCAGTGGCAATGGGGGCGGTGGCTATTCCTATGTGGATATTGGCGACCTGTTTGGCGGCGGCTTTGGCATGGGCGACATCTTCTCCACCTTCTTTGGAGGGTCTGCGGCCAACAGAGCGGCCGTGCGCAAAGAGGGTCGCGACATGGGCGTGGGGCTCAGGCTCACCCTGGACGAAGTGGCCACCGGCGTTAAGAAGGAGAGAGTATACGACCGCCTGGCACCCTGCGAGACTTGCGGCGGCACCGGACTCGGCGAGGGTGGCAGCTTTGTGCAATGTGAGCACTGCCACGGCAGCGGGCGTGTTGTGACCGTGCAGCATACCTTCCTCGGAGACATGCAGACCCAGGCCGTGTGTGAGGTCTGCGGCGGCTCAGGCAAGACCATCGACATTCCCTGCCCCGACTGCGAGGGCCAGGGGAGGATGCCGGACCGTCAGCATATCTCGATAGACGTGCCCCACGGCATCCGCGACGGGCAGCAACTGCGCCTGAAAGGCTACGGCGAGGCAGGCATACACGGTGCCGCCGCCGGCGATCTCATCGTAACGGTGCGGGTAGACCAGCACGCACGCCTCAAACGCGAGGGCGACAACCTGCACACGCGCGTTGACATCTCCATAACCCAGGCGGCCCTGGGTGCCACGCTCTACATCGACGGCATCCTGCCTGCGGAAAAGGTGGAGGTACGCATATCCTCCGGCTGCCAGAACGACCAGATGGTCCGGGTGCGCAACAAAGGGCTGCCGGTGTTCAAGAAGGAGAGTCGGGGCGACCTCTTCGTACATGTGACCGTCATCGTGCCGCGTTCTCTCACCAAGCGCCAGCAGGAACTGCTGGAAGAGCTGGCCGGGGAGTTCGGCGACGATGTCGCCAGCAAAAAGACCGTCTCGCAGCGCATCAAAGAAGTGCTTTCCTAGAAGATATGACACCTGGACGCCATGAGTTATCACCGTCAGGTGGCCCCCACCTTCCACATCATCCACCTCGGTTGCAAGGTCAAATCCCCCCTTGTCATTCCGAGCGGAGCGAAGCGGAGTCGAGGAACCTTTGAGTGCGTCAGCACTCAATTGCATCAAGGGCAACAGCGGTAGCAGGAGAGTCTGAAGCGAACAATGGCCCCCACCTTCCACATCATCCACCTCGGTTGCAAGGTCAACAAGGTTGAGGCCGATACCATGGCCGCCCGCTTGCTGGCCGCGGGAGCAACCCGGACTGCACCGGAAGATGCCTCGGTCGTCCTCGTCAATACCTGCACCGTCACAGCCGAGGCAGATGCCAAGTCGCGCAAGGCGGCGCACCACGCGGCGCGGGAAGCGCCCCATGCCAAGGTTATCGTCTGCGGCTGTGGAGCCGTGACAAATGCGCGGCAGTTTGAGTCAGACCTTGAAGGCCTCTATCAGGGATGGCCTGGAAGAGGCATGCCGCGCATCGAGGTAATCCCCCAGAAAGATGCCGCGCTTGCAAGAGCGGGCGAACTCCTGGGCCTTACTCTTTCCCGCGATACGGCTGCAACCCTCGTGCGGGTAGGGGAGGGCTTCAACGCCCGCGTGCCCATAAAGGTGCAGGACGGCTGCGACCATGCCTGTAGCTACTGTATCGTGCCTCTGGCACGCGGCCGCGCGCAATCCCTGCCGCTCGCACAGGCCTTGGAGCAGATAGCAGCCCATGCTCAGGCCGGGGCGAGCGAAGTCATACTCACCGGTATCGATCTGGGCAGCTATCAGGACGGAGCATACGGTCTGGAACATCTGCTCAGCAGGGCCCTGGAAGCGGCAGACGGGTTCAGGCTCCGACTCTCCTCCATCGAGCTGCCGAGCATAACCGACGGGCTCATCCAGCTCATCGCCGCTTCTGAGGGACGAGTCTGCGCCCACCTCCACATTCCCCTGCAATCCGGCTCCGACCCTGTGCTCAGGGCCATGGGACGCCGCTATGACGTAGCGACCTACCGGGAGAGGATAGCGGCCATCAAAGAGGCGCTGCCGCGGATAGCCCTTGCCACAGATGTCATCGTGGGATTTCCGGACGAGACCGATAAGGATTTTGAGCGGACCTTGCTGCTGTGCCGGGAACTGGGCTTCTTTCGCATCCATATATTCCCTTACTCAAGACGCCCGGGCACGTCGGCAGCGAAGCTTCTGCGCCAGATACCGCCCGAGCTGAAGACGGAAAGGGCCAACACGCTCCGGGCATTGGCCGTGCAACTCAAGCGGGAGGATGTCCTCCGTCGTGTCGGTACGAGGGAGGCCGTGGTCTATGAGCGCCCGCATCAGGGGCGTTCGGAGAGTGATTATCCCGTACAGCTTGCCCAGGACACTCGGCACGGCGATTTGGTTACAATGGAGATAACCGGTTACGAACACGGAATGCTCACCGTCTCCGAGTGAGAGGAGCCTTGGTGCCAGAGGCACAAGCAGCACCGCATGCCAGAGTTAACCCACTCGCAGAGTCCGCTTCGCGGGTGCTGTGCCTGAGTCAAGCCACCAGCCCGTCCTGCAAACAGGGCCCGGGGCTTGCATGCTGATTCTCGTTGACAATCGCAGTGGTGAGGAACTGCCGGAGGCCGCCTATCAGGCCCTGGCCGAGTTCGTGCTCACCTCGGAAGGGGCCGCTGAAGAAAGTGAGCTGTCGGTGTCCCTGATAGATGTCCGGGAGATGCATGCGCTCAACCTGGCCTATCGGGGTATTGACGCTCCCACAGACGTGCTGGCCTTTGAGAACGACTGGCCGCTGCTCGGCGACGTGATAATCTGCCCGGAAGTGGCGCGGGAGCACGCGCGGGACTTTTCCTCAGACTTTGCCTCGGAGATGGAACTCATGCTCACGCACGGCATCCTTCATCTCTGCGGCTACGACCACGAGAGCGATGCCTCAGCGGAAGCCATGGAGGCACGGGAGGCCGAGCTGCTCCAGACCTGGAAAACGCACAAGGAGATGCTATGAGTGCCGTGCGGAGCGCAGAGGGCCTGGCCGCCGCTTTCAAGCACGCCCTCTCCGGCATTGCCCACATCATCCGGCATGAACGGAATATCAAAATCGAGTTAGCGTTTGCCGCGCTGGCCCTCATCGCCTCGGTGCTTCTGCGGTTGGAGCCTCTGGAATGGGCAGCGGTCATCATCCTGATAGCGCTGGTTCTGGCGCTGGAACTCGCCAACTCTGCCCTCGAGAGCCTCACCGACCTGGCGAGCCCTGACCAGCATCCCCTGGCAAAGCGGGCAAAGGACGCCATGGCCGGTGCCGTGCTCGTTGCGGCCGTGGGTGCAGTCGCCGCCGGGCTCGTCATCTTCGTATCGGCCGCCCTGAGACTCGGGGGTGCCTGATGGAGGAGACTGTGCCCGGGCCTGTGCCAGAAACAGCGCGGGAGCCCCTGCCAAAAGCTGCCGTCGAGCCCAAGCGTGAGACTGTGCCGGATGATTTCAAAAGCGGATTCGTAGCGTTGGTAGGCCGTCCTAACGCTGGCAAGTCCACGCTGATAAACGCGGTGCTGGGACGCAAGCTCGCCATTACCTCGAATACGCCGCAGACCACCCGCCATCGCTTTCGCGCTATCCTCACAACGCAGGCGGCCCAACTCATCCTCGTAGACACACCAGGGCTGCACAAACCGCTCGATGCCCTCGGGGAGGAACTCAATCGCTCCGCGCTCAAGGCATTGGAGGATGTGGACGCGGTTGCCTTTCTGCTCGATGCCACGCAGCGCTTTGGCAGGGGGGATGCCTGGGTCCTGGAGCAGGTGAAGCGGACGCAGGCAACGACCCTTCTCGTCATCACCAAGGCCGCGCTCGCTACGTCCGAGCAGCTTGATGCCCAGATACAGGCCGCCGAAGCGGCCTACCGGTTTGCCGACACCATCGTTACGAGTGCGCTCGAAGGCAGGGGTGTCGAGGACTTCGTTGCCACCTGCGTGGGCCTGCTTCCTCGGGGCCCTGCCTGGTTCCCACCCGATGCCACATCCGACCAGCCGCTTGAAGTCCTCGTGGCCGAGTTCGTGCGCGAGAAGGTCCTCGCTTCGACCTTTGACGAGCTGCCCCACGCGGTAGGCGTGGCGGTTGAGGACATCGCCTACGACGCCAAACGCAACCACTACCGCATTGCAGCGATTATCTACGTCGAGCGGGAGAGCCAGAAGGGGATGTTGGTAGGTAAGGGCGGTTCCAAGATAAAGGCAATCGGCAGCGCGGCGCGGGTGGATCTGGAGCAGCTCCTGGGGGCGAGCCTCTATCTTGACCTGCGCGTCAAGCTGCGAAAAAACTGGCGCCGCGATGCTCATCAGATAAAACGCTTTGGGTATGGGGAATGACTCGGGCGAGGTCTGGACCGCTGGTCACAGACTGCCGATTTGACAACTGCCCGTCTATGGTTCATCATTACGCAAAACGCTGTGACGGAGAGAAGGATGTCACCAGCTGGTTCGTTCCCCGGATGCCCGCTGTATGAGGGTCTTGTCTGAGGAACACGAGAGAGTCCGTGGTTGCTGCAAACGGATACCGGCCTGGCATGTATATACCCTCCCGAGCGGACTTTCTTAAAGCGGCTGGGACCTGAGTTGTGCACGTTACGCATTTTTGCCCAGGCTAGCACGCAAGTAGGGAAGTACGGGCACTCCCGTTACAGAGTACTGGATTACGCCAGACCACCGGCCTGATCCTAAGAGAGGCGACATCCTGTCGCAACCGGGGTGGTACCGCGGAATCTCCTTGAGCTTTCGTCCCCGGGCATAGCATATGCCCGAGGAGGAAGGCTC
>JAIRZP010000165.1 GCA_031267175.1 Coriobacteriales bacterium
CAGTAACCACCGCAGGTTCTCCGATTTTGGAGGGCCTTCTTTTTATGTGGTTACTGATAATTCGCTATTCATTCAGCCAAGTACGCTGAAACTGCGCGCGCTCCGTGGCTGCTCCTTTCCCCCACAACGCTCACTCGCTTAGGCTCGCTCAAGCGTTGCGGGGGCCCCGTATAGATCTACCACTCTCGTGGCAACTCGTCTGGCCAGGGGAGTTGCATGCGTCACTATTACCATGCCCAGGTTGCGGCTTTCTGCTTCTTTGAGCAGCGCATGCCATACGCTTGCCTGGGTTACCGCATCCAACATGGTGGAGAGTTCATCGGCTATGAGGTAGCGCGGATTGGTAGCGAGCGCCCTCACCAGGCAGATACGCTGCAATTCGCCGCCGGAGAGCTCATGCGCAAACCGGTCCAGCCACCGAGGATCAACCTGAAAGCTCTCCAGGAGCGCGCCGGAAACCTCGCCAGCCTCTTCCAGGACATCTTGCATGCGGAGCCGGGGATCTACAACGGTCTCGGGATGTTGCATGATCATCTGCACGGGACAGCGGCCTTTGCGGGGCAACGCTCTGCCATCTACCAGCACTTTTCCCTCGTCCGGTTGTGTGTAGCCCGCAAGAATCCTGCAGAGCGTGGTCTTTCCAAAGCCCGAGGGTGCCTGCACGGCAACGCGCTCTCCCCTCTCGACGCTAAGCGAGCAGTCTTTGAAGAGTAGCTTGCTGCCGTATCCAAAACTGAGAGCGCGCGCTTCCAGCATACTCAGTCCTCCTCACCGTGAGCGGAGTTGCCCTGCCCGACCTCTGCGCGGGCAGCCCGGTCAGAGAAAGCTTCTGCGCGGGTAGCCTGGTCATACAGAGCCTCGTCTGGCATGGCCGCTTCTCGTTCTGCAGGCATAACCGCAAAGTCGTGCTCGGGCAGGGCGTGCCAGAGCGCCTTGCTGAAGGGCTCGCGCAGCGTGTCCGGCGAGGCAAAATCGGCCACCGCGGTCTCTTCTATCACCGTGCCGTCCTGGAATACCGCCACTCGATCGGCAACCCGGAGCGCAAGCTCTATGTCATGAGTTATCAAGAGCACGCTGCCACCGCCGTCCGCAAACTCCCTGAAGTCGCCCATAGCCTGTACCGCGAGCGCAAGATCGAGGCCCGGGGTCGGTTCGTCGGCGATAATCAGCTCGGGCTCATCCCTGAGGGCCATGCAGAGCAACACCCGCCGTGCCATACCGCCCGACAGCTCAAAGGGATACAGCCCGGCTACCTCTTCTCCGAGTCCATAGTGCTCAAACAGGCTCCGCTGCCTCTGTTGCCGCGCCCTGCTGTCCTCGCCCGTTGCGACAGCCTCCCTCCCCCTGCTCCTTAGGCCTGCCTTTCTGCCGCTACTCCGCAGGGCCACCTGCCTGCCCACCTTCATGAGCGGGTCGAGCGCGAGGACACTCTGGGGAACCAGCGCGATACTTCTGCCCCTGAGCCGGGCCAGGGTCTGCTGGCTTTGCACCTGACCGTCAAACCAGAGGATGCCCTCAACAAAGGCATTGGGTTCAAAGCGCCCGAGCAGCGTGTTGGCAAGCAGGGTCTTACCCGCGCCCGAGGCGCCCACGATGGCAAGAAGCTCGCCCCTGTGCACCGAGAGGTTCATGTCACGGATTACCTCCACACGCGTCTTTTGGGCGCTCGGGCCGGTCTGCGACTCGTATCGGGTAAAGCCGATGCTCAGATGCTCCACCTGCAGGAGATGGTGGCCGCCCGTATGCTCAGAGGATTCCGCATGCGAATGACGATGGTGCATACCTGAGGTGCTGTGAGCAATCTTCTCATGTTCGCTGAGAGCAGTCGGAGGGCTTTGCTTGTGCGGGGCTGCCATCAGCTACTCCTGTGAGGTGTGGGGGTCGATGAGTTTTCTCAGGCTCGACCCTGCCAGGTCAAACAGCAGGACCGTCGCCACGAGCGCTACGCCGGGAAACACCGCAAGCCACCAGTAGCCCGCGGACAGGTAGCTCATCGACTCGCTGAGGATGATGCCGATGGCGGGCGCTTCGGGAGAAAGGCCAAAGCCGAGAAAGGTCAGCGCGGCCTCATGCAGAATAGCGTGGGGGAACAGCAACACAAGGCCCACCAGAAACTGCGGGAACACAAAGGGAAGCATATGCCTGAGCGCGAGGGAGAGGCGTGATCTGCCGAGCTTTCTCGCCACCTCGATATAGGGCGCCTGTTTGACCTGCAAAATCTCCGCCCGTATGACGCGCGCCAGGGTGGGCCAGTGCGTGACGGCGACCCCTATCGTGATGCCCCAGAACCCCTTGCCCAGGGCAAACGAGATGAGCACGAGGAGGACGATGTGGGGTATCCCGAGCATCAGGTCTATGAGCCAGGTAATGGCCGTATCGAGCTTCCTGCCTCCGAGCGCCGCCGCTGTGCCGAGTAAGAGGGCAATCAGTGCCGAGGCACCGGCGGCAACGAGCCCCACGAGCACGCTGAGGCTGAGCCCGGCCAGGGTTCGGAGGAACATGTCCCTCCCCATCCAATCGGTGCCAAACCAGTGTTCGAGCCCCGGGCCGAGGTTCTTCTGAGTAAAGTCGGTGAGCAGCGCAAGCTCGCCCGCCGCCCTGCCGCTCGCGACTATCGCTATGAGCAGCAGCGCGGCGGCACCAAAGATAAGCAGGGTATGCGTCTTGTTGCTCGCGTGCTCCCGCCTCGGCCGGTGCAGGACGGGGATCTTTTGTAGGGTGCCAACTATCCCACCAGGAGCCTCCGAGGTATGAGCTACCCCCGAAACACCCGAAACGCCCGAGGCACCCTCGCTTGGATGCGGACTGTTCGGTGTCATAGGGAGGTCAGACCTACGAGGATGCATCTCCTGCTCCCTTCCTGGCCTTTTTCGCGCAAGCAAAACCGCGCCTGCGTATGCGCGGGTCTATCACTCCGTAGAGGATGTTTGCCACAAGATTGCCGGAGAACACCAGGGCGGCGGAGATCAGCGCTATAGCCGCCAGCAGCGCCACGTCTCCTCCGAGGCCCGCGGTGACCGCCGCGCTGCCGAGCCCCGGATACGAGAACACCTGCTCCACGAGGACCGACCCTCCAAACAACTCCGCGACCTGCGCAAACTGCAGGGTCAGCGCAGGGAGCAGGAGGTTCCTGAGGCCGTGCTGCCGCATCGCCTGCCACGTGCTTGCTCCGCGTGCCTCCGCAAACCGGAAGAACTCACTCTCTCTCGTATCTATGGCCTTTTCTCTGGTATGCAGGGCGATGTTGGCAACACCGATGACACTGAGGGTCGTCGCCGGGAGAACGAGGTGGCGCAGGATGTCGAGGAAGCCCACGTCTGCGGCACTCGCGCCTATGGGCACCGAGAATCCTATGGGGAACCAGCCAAGCGTCACAGAAAAGATGATGAGGAAGACCAGGCCCAGCCAAAAGGTGGGGGTCGCGGCCAGAATGAGGCAGTATCCCTTGATAATCCTGTCAACGATGCCGCCTCTTTTGACCGCGGCAACAAGGCCCAGAGCAAAGCCCAGGATGCCGCTGAGTATCCAGGCGGCCGCCATCAGGGCCAGCGAATTGAGAAAGCGGCCCGCAATAACGTCTGCCACGGGGGCGTTAAACCTGAGCGAGGTGCCCATGTCTCCCCGTATAACATCGCCGAACCAGTGGCCGTAGCGCTCCCAGAGCGGCGCGTTGGTGCCCCAGTACTCAGCAAGCTGTGCCTTTTTCTCCGGACTCATGGTAAGGTAGGCAGACTGGCCGACGTTCATCTGCACAGGATCCAGGGGCGAGACGCTCACCAACGCAAAGACCACCATGCTCGTGGCCAGCATGAGCAGCACGAACTTGAGGACGTTCCGCAGTATGAAAGAGGTCATCGTCTTTTGCCTGGATTCAGAAACGGCTCACTGGCGCATTGCCGACCTGGGCCTCGTCTAGCTCCACGTCCACTGATCCACGTTATTGACGACGGCCCAGCCGTGTCCGTGGGGATGCAGTTTCTGTTCGGCGACATTGAGCGTATCCAGTGCGAAGTAGAGATGGTCAACGTTGGCAAACCACAGCCAGGTAGCGGCTCCTTCCGGGCCGACCACCTCGGTGCCAAGCTGCCAGTGCGAGTAGGAATCCTCAACGTTTGGCTCGGCGAGGGCCTCATCATACTGCGCATCGAGTGCCGCGCTTTCGTAACGGGCGAAGTTGGCGCTCCCCGTAGAATAATACAGATGGTAGAGCTCTATGGGTGCATTGGAACCCCAGCCCCAGAGTATGGGGCTTGAGAACTGATGGGTGTAGAGGACGTCCCAGCCTGCTCCCTCGGCGGTGACCTTAAAGCCGACTTCCTTCATTTGGTTGGCAAACTCATTGGCCAGACCCTGGCGGACCGAGTCGCTCGAAGGGTACCAGACCGTAAAGGCTGCCTCGACCCCGTCTTTGGTGCGGACACCATCCTCGCCGAGCACCCAGCCGGCATCGTCCAGGAGTTGCCGGGCCTTTTGGATGTCCGTTTTGACGATGAGCTTCTCCGACGCCCAGGGCATGCCGTCCGAGACACTGTAGGCAACGGTCCCGTAGCCATTGAGGACATTCTCAATCATCAGCTCTCTGTCCACCGCATAGTTAATGGCCTGACGGATTGCCTTGTCGGAGGTGACCGCGTTACCCACGGCGTATTCGATGCCTTCGCCATCGGTTGTCGTGCCTCCCGCCGCCGGCGTTGGGAGCGAGATACCACGGGAGTCCACAGTGGCACAGGCCAGGAGCTCAAAGCCTTCGATGCGCTGGCTGCTGTACACGGCCGAGGTGGCGGCCAGGTCAACCTCTCCCGCGCGTGCGGCGGCGAGTGCCGCGTCCTCATCCATGAAAACCACCACGACCCGTTCCATCCTGGGGGCCTCACCGTAGTAGCTCGGGTTGGCGACGAGGATTATCTGCTGGCCCTTGTCCCATTGCTCCAGCATGTAACGGCCGGAGCCGATGGGGTTGTCGCCGTAGTTCAAATCAAAGGCGTGCTCGGGGACAATGCCAATGACGGCAATGGTGTAGAGCAGCGCGTTGAAGGGTTTGTTGAGCGTCATGACTACCGTTGTGTTATCCGGAGCGGTAACGCTCTCCACCATGCTGAGGTCTACCTCCGACGCGGGATTGGTCCGGATCTCGTTAAAGGTGAAGGCCACATCGTGTGCGGTGAGCGGCACCCCGTCGGTGAAGGTGACGTCCTCGCGGATGGTAAAGGTCCAGGTGAGGCCATCGTCGCTCGACGCATAGCTCGTGGCGAGGTCGTTCTCAAAGCCCATGGCAACCGTCGTGGTAAAGAGCGTACTCTGAATGAGCGGCTCGTGCATATGCTCACCGGCGCCCCAGTTGATTATCGGGTTAAAGCCGGCCTCGGGCTCGCTGCTTTTGCCCATGGCAATGATCACCTGGGAGGCTGGCGGGGCTTCCGCAGTCGCTGTGCCTTCATTGCTTTGTGAGTTGGATGAACAGGCGCCCAGGAGGCCCAGGGCCAGTACGAACAGGCACGTGGGTAACAGTAACCGGAAGGGGGTTTTCGCAGTTCTCGCCCGCTTGCTTTGTTGCATGGCATCTCCTCAGCACAGGTACACTCCTTTTGAGTGTTACGTATTTTGAGATTGTAACACTCTTTGTTTGCGATTGGGTCTGAGAAAAGATTTCGTCGGGTGGCGGTCAGCCTGAGGATGTTACGCAGATTGTATTCGTGCTGCCCCTGATTGACCGCTCAGACGGCCACGTTATCCGCATCCACCACGACGATGTTCGGCTTCCAGGACTGAGCCTCTTCCGGGGTCATCTGGGCGTAGCTCATGATGATGACGCGGTCCCCTACCTGCATGCAGCGGGCAGCGGCCCCATTCAGGCAGATAATGCCGGAATGGGCAGCACCCGCGATGGTATAGGTCTCAAGCCGGCTGCCGTTATCGACGTCCACGACCTGCACCTTCTCGTACTCGAGTATTCCCGCCGCCTCCAGAAGGGCCGCGTCTACGGTGATACTCCCGACATAGTTTATATTTGCCTCGGTTACGACGGCGCGATGGATCTTGGCTTTCAGCATGGTTATCTGCACGGTACTACCTTAGTCCTTAAGTAAGAGATTGTCTATGAGACGCGTTGTTCCCATATACACAGCTGCGGCACAGAGCGTGGGCCCGCTGAGGTCCGGCACCGGCCTCATGTCGAGAGGATCGACCAGCGCGAGATAGTCGATGCGGGCCAGCGGCTCGGCCTCGATACGCTCACGGACAGCCCGAAGCACGACCTCGGTGTCTGCATCACCGGCTTTGACAAGGTTGTTGCCTGCCAACAACCCCTCGTAGAGGCACAGCGCGGCCCTGCGCTCCTCGGGGCTCAGATAGGTATTGCGAGAGCTTAACGCCAGCCCGTCCGCTTCTCTCACGATAGGGCACCCGATGATGGCGGTGGGCAGGTTGAGGTCGAGGACCATGCGCCGTATGACCGCAAGCTGCTGTGCGTCCTTCTGGCCAAAGTAGGCCCGGTGAGGCTGCACAAGGTGCAGGAGCTTTGCGACCACCGTGCACACTCCCCTGAAATGCCCTGGTCTGCTTGCTCCGCAGAGTCCCAGTGATGGCCCGGCCTCCATGATTACGTAGCTGCAGAAGCCCGGGGGATACAGCTCTTCCGGGCTCGGGTTAAAGACCAGGCTCGCGCCGCTCTGCTCGCAGAGCTCGGTATCACGGCCCAGATCGCGCGGATAGCTGGCCAAGTCCTCCGTAGGGCCAAACTGGAGCGGGTTGACGAAAATGCTCACGACGACCCGGGCGTTTTCCCTTGCCGCCGCCTCGATAAGGCTCGCGTGACCGCGGTGAAGGTAGCCCATGGTAGGCACCAGGCCAACTGAGAGCCCCTCGCGCTGCCACGCGGCGCCTTGCTGCCGGACATCCTCGATATGCTGACAGATTTGCAAGGCCTCACTCCCCTGCCCTGCGTTTGGCCTCTGCGAGGGCCTCCGGCTCAATCTTGTAACAGTACTCCTGTGCGGGGAAGCTGCCGTTTTTGACTTCCTCAATATAGGACGCGAAGCCCTCGCGCATGACCTTGCCCGCGTCGGCAAACTGCTTGACGAACTTTGCGGTGGTGCCGCCGTAGA
>JAIRZP010000205.1 GCA_031267175.1 Coriobacteriales bacterium
CGACTGACGGCGTGTTGCCGGGGCGATTCGTGCGAGCAGGGCCGGGCTGATGTGGCGTGCCGCCAGTCCGGAGATGAGAAACAGCAGGGCCAGGATGACAAAGGTGAGAGAGCTGCTGAACTGAGTGTCCAGCACAACGATGATGCCACCCAGTACGCTTGCCAGCATGAGCATGAAGGTGAGGACCACCGAGTTGATGGTACTGAGCACGATGCCCCAGATAAGCACGAAAAGGCTGATGGCAACCGCCGCGAGGCCCAGGACAACGACACTCGGTGCACCCAGAAAGCCCAGAAAGCATCCGATAAGCCCCACGCCAAGAGCGGTGTAGACAAGCATGTTTCCCGCGCGGTCTCTGTAGGCTATCAAAGCGTCGTTAAGGCGGGTAGACACGAGCAGCACAAGGACTATGGCAGCAAAGAATACCGCGTAATCAAGCCATACGTCGAGGGAGATGGGGCCTGAGCCTTCGTCGGCAGGCAGCACAGCCATTCCCGGTTCAAGCAGGAGCTTGAGGGTTGTAAGGATGATAACAAGCACCAGCGAAAAGAAACCGATGAACGCAGCCAACGCGTCAATGGTCGCGGCATCTGAGGACGCGCTGTCCGGGGAGAACTTCTCTGAGTTACTGAGAGTCATTGCCACTCCGCAAAGTGTTGCCTACATTACCTCATTACCTCAGTACCGACACTCCTGACGAGTGTTTGCCGGGAAGCGCGTACTCGATGCTTCCTAACGTATCTCAGTGCCAACCGCTTCAAGTGCGGTATTCAATGCGGTATCAGTTCCGGGAGGTGCAGGAAGTTTTGCCCTGCACGCTGTGCAGATGTCTTGGCCCAGGCGATACTCGGTCTCACAGACCGGGCACAGGAGCCTCGGTGCAAGGTAGCTGAACAGTTCGCTGTCCATCTTGCCGCAACCATTGCAACCAGTACAGGGATAGCACATACCGCTTCTACATCCTCCCAAACTACCTACTACAACCGTCCTCTGCTTCACTAAGGACCGCCTCGCCTCGCGCGCACTCAAAATATGGTACTCAGAGTATAGCTCCTCACGCCAAATAGCACCGGGCAAACCCTATGATTATCATGCAAAATGTCTGAGGGGGTCATCCTATATGGCTGAGGCTTTGGTGTTCTGCATCCACGTTGCACCCCCTGAGCAGGAGGCCTGAGCCATTAGAGAGACTGCACTCCTTATCAGGATTTTGCACAGCCTTTACCGAAAAGAGACAAATCCTGCCAAAGCCTGTCCCAATCTGTACATATCCACTCAGTCTTGCACTGCATTTGATACAAGGCCCTCTAAATCCACAAAGGCTTTACCTGGGCTTGTCTTAATCCAAACATGGCTTCGATACTCTGGTAACTATGTCTGGTCAGCAGGCCGGACTCCGTTTTGGTTTTGTGGAGAAGTGGCGCACCCACGCGCACAACAGAAGGAGGATGTAATGAAGCATCAGTACGACCGTCGTCAGTTTCTTATCGGAGCTGCCTCAGTAAGCTTGGCCGGTGTGGCCGGTGTGCTGCTTGGATGCAGCGCAAGCGGCAGCGAGTCTGCAAGCAGCGGAGCCGGTGAACCCGAACCCGCCGAAAACAGCGAGCCCATCACCTTTGTGTTTCTGCCCGATGCCTCTTCGGCCGACCTCACCGCCTCGCGAGACGCCGTTGAGGAGTTCATCCGGGAGGCCACCGGACGCGAAGCCGAGATCATGACGAGCACCGACTATAACGTGGCCATTGAGGCCCTTGCCTCTGGATCCGCCGGCATGGCGCTCCTCGGCGCTGAGGGGTACGTGCAGGCCCACAGGAAGAACCCCAACGTGCAGGCGGCCTTTACCAACAGCGACGAGGACGGCTCGCTCGACGGTGCCTGTTACTACAGCCGCATCTGTGTGCGCACCGAGGATGTTGACCAGTACAAGAGTGGCTCCGGGTATACGCTTGAACCGCTCGAGGGCAAGAGCTTCAGCTTTGTCTCGGCTACCTCGACCTCTGGCTTCAAGGTGCCCTCCGCCACTATCGTCTCCACCTTTGACCTCGATAGCAACGAGGTGCTGCTCGAAAACGGCGCGTTCTTCAGCGAGGTGCTGCTCGGTGGCTCGCATCAGGGCTCGGTGGTCAACCTCGTAAACGGCGACGCGGACGCGGCAGCCTTTGACGACATCGACGTGGATATGTACCTCAGCCTCGTCTCCGGTGAGGCCAACATGCCCGGAGCGGTGTACAAGGTACGCGACGATGCCGGCGACCCCTTCACGAGCGTCCACGGCAAGGAATTCACCATTATCGCCGTGACCCCGGTGCTCAACGCTCCCTTCTGTTATAACGGCGATGTCCTTGACGAAGCGGCCCGCGAGGCCCTCACCGCCTACTTCTGCTCGGATATTGTGGCCAACGACTCCCGCATCTTCAAGGATCCTGACGACGAGGATGCCAAGGCCCTCTACGAGAAGGACAGCGAAAAGACCTGCTTCCTGCCCGTGGATGACGCATGGTACGAGCCTATTCGCAAGCTGAGCCAGGCCTAGCGGCCATGCCCAACGACGTGAGAACAGCCCAGGCGCTTGCAGAGGATGAGGCCCTGCTCGTGACAAGCCTTCTGCAGGAAGATACGCTGTTTGGCAGGGCCCTCGTGCAAAAAGAGGCCCTGCTCAGCCGGGCCCTCATACAAAGGGATGTGCTGCTCAGGGTTGAGGGCATCACGAAAAGCTACACCCGGGAGCGTCCGGCCCTGCACGACATCAACTTTGAACTGTGCCGCGGGGAGCTGGTGAGTGTCATCGGCCCCTCGGGCGCAGGCAAATCCACGCTGCTGCGCTGCATCAACCGCATGATAGAGCCGGGCAGCGGCTCCATAGTGTTTGATGGCGAGGAGGTGTGCACACTCCGCAGGCGGAGCCTCCGCGCCGTGCGCCGCAAGATGAGCATGATATTTCAGCACTACAACCTCGTGCATCGGCTCACCACTATCGAAAACGTCCTGCACGGGCGGCTCGGCTACAAGAGCACGCTGGCCGGTATGCTGGGGATATACACCGAAGCCGAGAAGGCCAAGGCGCTTGACATTCTCGCCCAGCTTGACATCCTCGAGTTCTGTTATGTGCGCACAGACCAGCTCTCCGGCGGGCAGAAACAGCGTGTGGGTATCGCGCGGGCACTCATGCAGGATCCCCTGCTCATGCTCTGCGACGAGCCCATCGCGAGCCTCGATCCCAAGTCCTCACGCATCATCATGGATTACCTGCGGTTCATCGCCGACACGCTCCAGATAAGCTGCCTCGTCAACCTGCACCAGGTGGATTACGCCCTGGAGTACTCCGACCG
>JAIRZP010000218.1 GCA_031267175.1 Coriobacteriales bacterium
TCAGCGACATGACACCACGCGCTAAGCCGTCCACGCAGGAGAGGCAGGCAGAGGCAATCGAGGCAATCGCCAGCAAAGGTGTACTGACGCCACGTGAGCGAGAGTTCTTTGGCTATTTAGCCGCAGGCCGTTCTATACCTTGGATCAGCAGCCGCCTATCCATATCCGATGGTACCAGCCGAGCTCATGCCAGACACATCTATGCAAAGCTACAAGTCCACTCCCGCCAAGAACTCTTGGACGTTGTGGATCGTGAGACAGAACTGATCAGATAGGTTTCTCTGGCTGGAGAACACATGGTGGTCTGGCTGGTCGCCGATCTTTCTGTAGGCGATGTATTCTGTTGATCGCAGCCGGTATGATGGCAGCCAGGCCTTTGTAGAAGTCTGTCCGTGCTTCTTTTGAGACCTGCTTTGCCCAGATGCCGACCCATCTTCCAGGATGCTCTTCGATGAACATCCGCGCGTCATAAATAATCGCATCTCGTTCGTCACCTGGCGCGGACAGGGCCCTCTCCAACAGCATGGCCACAAATTCCAACTCCAAACCGATGTGGTCATCTGGCTCCTGGTGAAGCTTCTCGATGTTCAGGCCGTGTCTGCGGTACCAGTCCCGTACCTCTCTGGTCTGGCTTTGGAAGATCTGACGGTCGGTGTTGAAGTAGAACGATTCCCAAGGCGGGCAGGTCATCTCCTGCAGCCCCACGAACAGCCGAGTGTTGTCGGCGAGCAGATCTTTGTATGCCTCCTCGTCGAGTTTGCCGCCCAACTGCTCGTCCCAGGCGGCGAGCAGGGCTGCCCCTCGAGCGAATTCGGCGTCATCGACATCAATGGGCAAAGCTTGAAAGAGCCGGTTCTCAACCAGTGTGACATAGAGCCCACGGGAGGGGAACCGATGCAACACCCGACCGACGAGGGAGAAGAAAGTCTGATAGTGCTGAAGTTCTTCCTGCATGAAAACCTCCAAAACCCAAGAATCACACCGCTTGGCTGATGCCTCGGCAGGCAGGGAGGCATCAGCGGCGGCGTATCGTTAATCAGTGATGGCGTATTGCCAATCAGCGATCGCTTACGTACAGAGATGTCGAGTAGCCATCGGACTTGTCCATCTTCGCCTCGCGATGCAGTTTCAGGACCAGCGAAGGGCCGGTCTCCTCTGAGCTGGGCAACGGAGCCACGTCGCAGGCGTCGCCGTTGGCAGCCATCAGATCGGAGTGCTCGCCATAGTCGAGCGCACGCATTGGACAGGTGGCAACACAGGCCGGCTTCTCGTCGGCCTCCAACAGATCCTTGCAGAAGTCGCATTTGTAGGCCTTCATGTCCGACTCAAGTATCTGCGGGGCCTTGTAGGGACAGGTGTCATAGCAGCTGCCGCAGCCGATGCAGGCCTCCAGGTCATTGGAGACAATGCCTGTTTCCGGATCCTTGGTCATTGAGCCTACCGGACAGATGGCCACGCAGGCCGGGTTGGCGCAGTGGTTGCAGGATACCGAGACGTGGTAAATGAAGACGCCTTCCTGGCGGTAGAGGGTAGGGTCGGTCACATCAACTTTCCACTCGCCGCCCACGAAGTCGCGCACGAAGCGCGGGCGCGGCCCCAGAGGTAGATCCTTGATGTCCTTGCAGGCCGCCTCGCAGCACTTGCAGCCGATGCAGATGTCGCTGTTTACAAAAAACGCAAGCTGTCCCATGGCTAATCCTCCTTAAAGATCTCGCGGGCTGGCCAGAGAGCATCGGGCGGAGGAACCTCGCCCGTCCACTTCTCGACCTTGACGATGCAGCTGTTGAAGGCCATATGGCCGAAGGCGCAGAGGTTAGGCCCGACAAGGACATTGGCACAACCGGCTTTGTCGACTCCGGTTGCCTCGTCAATGTCCACCCAGGCGCCCTGAGTGATCGCGACAACGCCGGGGATGATGACATCGGTGCAGAGCACCGGGCGGATGACCTTGCCCCATTTCGAGGTGACCAGCGCCGTGTCTCCGGTGACCACGCCACAGGTCTGGGCGTCGATCGGGTTGATATAGATCGGATGGTCGAACATTTCGCGCAGCATCGGGATGTTGCCGAAAGTGGAATGGGCGAAGCGCAGGCCGTGAATGGTCGCCAACTGCAAGGGGTATTCGCCCTTGACCTTGTTGCCCCAGTCGGAGAAGGTCTCCTCGTAGCCCTCGATGGCGGGCTTGTACTGCGGCAGCGGTCCTATGGTCTCCCAACCACAGGCGTTGAGGTCCTCGGCCAAAAGTTCAGAGTATATCTCCAGTTTGCCGGTGTCGGTGGCCAGCGGCTTGCCCTCGGGGTCGTCGCGGAAGGCCTTGAGCACGATGTGCCCGAAGTTGTCGCCTTCCCTGCGCGGCACGCGGTAGATGCCGTCCTTCTCAAACTGGTCGATGGCGATGCGGCCCTCCTGCGGAATACCGGCAACGCCACGCTTCTCGATGTCCTCCTGCGTGATGGTCACCAATGGCACATAGGTCTCGCCATCGTCTTCCACCACCAATGCGGCAGCAATCTGGTTAAAGCGCTCCTGCACCAGCGGGTAGGGGGTGAGCTTCTCCCCATCGATACCCAAGCGCTTGGCCAGTTCCTCGGCAATCCAGATGTCATCCTTGGCCTCGAACATCGGCTCAATGACCTGGCTGGAGAGAAGGATCTGCTCACGATAGCTGTAGGCCAAATCACCCAGACGCTCCCACTGCGAGGTCACCGGCAGCACGATGTCGGCGTAGACGGCTGGGGTCGCCATCACCATATTCTGGCAGACTACAAACTCCAGCTTGCGATGGGCATCAATGGCCAGCATCGTACCTGGCGCCTGGTTCATGCAGTTGCTGTGGGTGTGCCAGAGCATTTTGGTGGGACAGGGACGGATGTCGCCTTTGCCAACGGTGTAGGTGCCGTTGAGGATCGATGTCCACATCTCGTTGTTGTTGATGCGCGTGTAGCCCTGCGTCGGGCGCGTGTACATGCCGTCCGGCGTCTGGGTGAAGCGCGAGAGTGAGTTGCCGCTTATGGGGTTGACCAGCATCTCCTTGCCGCCAGCGGTTGTCCAGCTGGGCTCACCCTGGATGTTGCCGCCGAGGACCAGGCCCTTACCCTCCATCAGCCAAGTGTGCCCGGCATCGCTGCCGGTCACGCAGCCGGACTTGCCGATGCCACCACACATCGCCCCAAAGGCCAAGATGGTCTGCGGCAGCGCCGAGGCGTTGGTGGTGCGTCCGGGCGCCGGGGCCATGCAGATGCTGACCTTCTCGGTCTCGGCGATGCGCAGGGCCGTGGCGCTGATCACGTCGGGAGGAGTGCCACATATCTCCGAGGCCCATTCCGGCGTCTTCGGCGTACCGTCGTAGGTACCCAGCACATAGTCCTTGTAGTTGTTCTGGGGATCGGCGCCCGCAGGCAGGTGCTCGGCGTCAAAGCCGACGCAACAGCGATTGAGGAAGTCCCAGTCGATGAGGGCGCTACCGCGCGCCTCGTCCTCTTTGAGCACCACGTATGACATGCCCAAAGCCAACGCCACGTCGGTTCCCGGGCGAACCGGTATCCACTCCTCGCTGAGCGCTTCGGAGGTGGCATTCCTGAAGATGTCGATGGAGATGAACTTTGTTCCACCACGTCGGCAGACCTCGTAGAAGTGGGTGGGGAGCCCTGCCCTGCTCCACGCCGGATTGTATCCCCAGAGCACGATCAGGTCGGCGTTGCGCATGTCCAGACGGTCGTTGAGGTCTTCCAGCAGGCCGGTGTAGGGTGCGGCGGAACCCCAGACACCACTGGAACAGGCGCCCCAGTTGTCCATGTAGCCGCCAGAGAGGTTGAGCATTCGCCCCACGTCCCACTGCCCGAAGAGCGATGAAACGAAGCCTGGCATCAGGATGGCCTCATTGCCGTAGGCATCGATGATCCGCTTGACCTCATTGGCCACCAGATCTAAGGCCTCATCCCAGCTGATGCGCTCCCATTCGTCACGACCGCGCATCTCGCCATTGGTGTTCTCGCCGCCACCTGGCTGCCAACTCTTGCGCTTCATCGGATACTTGAGGCGGTCGGCGCTGAAGACATGGTACTTGCTGGCCCTGCCACGCGCGCAGGAACGCACCTGTGGGCAGTCGATGCTGTCCTCAATGCCATCGTCGGTGCCGGCCCGGCCGACCAGACCGTCCTTGACGTAAACCTTGTTGAAACCACGGCTGCCGCAGTCCGACCAGCACTGGACAGACACCCAGCGCCCCTCGCTCGCCCCGCCTCCAGCCTCGTCGGGAGGGGCTTGGCTGAACCCGCAGCCGACAACCCCGGACATGGCAGCCGCTCCGGCAAGCACCGAGCTCCACTTCAGAAACGACCGTCGGGATACCCCTCCTCCTTCCCTGGCCTCTATGCCCTTCCTGACCTGCTTGGTATCCATAGTGTCCTCCATTTTCTCTTTCGGGTACCTCTAATGCCCCGTTGCGCGTCAAAACCCGTTGCGCGCCACCTTCCGAGTTAATTTGCATCAGTTCTGCCCGTGTGAGCGACGACATTAGCCCTGCTAGTCCCACCGCTCACACGGGCAGAACTGATGCAAAGATTCTTAGAGATACCCTTTCCTTTATCACTGGTAAAAAACACAAGTATTCTAGGAGCCGCCATGCATTGAGGTGTGCCTGCTTTGGGGTTTTGAGAAAACTCCTTCGAGAAACACGAAAAGCTGCGCCTCGTTATTCAGGTTTTACCGAAAAATCTGATTTTAGGATCAAAGATAGTGATGACGGAAAAATTGTAGGCAAAGAACCACTTCGTGACGCCAGCTTGAAATATTTTGCTAAAAATGGTCAGGATTAAAGGGGTTAGGAACAGTAAAGCAATAAATTGCGCAATAGACTGTGAGTCAGTTTGCCCAAGCTCAAGGCGGTGAAAGGCGGCACTACTAGCCGTAATGCCGACTTTTGCCAACGCAGAGATTGGGCAAACTGGCCGCAGGATATTGCGCAATTTATTGCTTTACTGTTCCTTAGTTCATAGGAGAATTCACCCGTCCCAAGTCAGCCGATGAAGGTCTATAATTGTCATAGTCGCTGCCCCAGGGAAGGGAGGCCTTATCCTGTTGGCTTGTGACCTAAAAGGAGGGGGGCGCAAACGATGGTTGCCGAGCAAAAGGAACGCGATGCCTCGACCTGCCCTAAAAGCAGGGCAGAGTTTAATGATGTCTTCATCCCTCACCCCATCGCGCATATTTATCTCAATTTCCGTCTGGAGACCTTGGCATTGGAGTCTAAGGCTGTGGCCGACTTAGTGCGCTTCGACGAGCGGATGCGGAACTACCCTTACCGCTCCGCCCTGTTGAAGTCGCTCAAGCGCGCAGAGTCGATTGCTACCGTGCGCACCGACGGAATCCACCCAGAGGTGGAGCAAATCCTGCTCTTCGAGGTTGCCGCACGCTTGGGCAAGGCCAAGCCGCGCGGGCAGAAGGAGTTTGTCAGAAAGACCGCCGCCAACAGCGACATCAAGAACTGCGAGGCGTCATTCGAGGCATACCGCTGCATGAAGGCCCTCGACTACATCATGGATGTGAAGCCGGGCCAGCGCAAACTCACACGCGATGACATCGTCGAACTGCAGAGGCTTTGCGTGAGGGGCACGCGACGCGAGGTATTCGCCAACCTGCGCAAGGACGACGGCAAAACTGAGTATTACCCCAGCACCTCGAAGGTTGCTTACTGCCCTCCAAAGGCCGATCAGATTATATATCTGCTTGATGACCTCATCGAGTTCAGCAACCGCGAGGACATCTCCCCACTAATACGGGCAATCATCGCTCACTTCCAACTGGAAGCGATCCAGCCCTATAGTGAAGGCCTCGACCGCTTGGGGCGGATGTTTGCGCTGCTCATCATGCGCAACACCGGGATTTTCGAAAACATCATCCCGCCGTTCTCCATCACTCCCGCCGTACAAACCCGCCATCACACTGAATACCTCATCCCCTATCGAACAGGACAGAGTTTCGAGAGACATGATGTGATGCCTGCGCTGGACAAGTGGGTGGAGCATTCCTCCAGGGCCACAGACCGTTCGGTGAAGTATGCCGAGATATATCGAAGGCGGATCAAGGAGATTGTGAATGGGTGGAGGCAACGTCTGGGAGACGCGTACGGCAGCGCATCCCTGGACACCTTGCTCTCCGAGTTGCCTGGCAGCCCCATCCTCAGCGCCGCCGATGCCACAGCCTTCATCGACCGTTCCTACCAGACAGCCAATGAGTGCGTCAGTCGTCTGGTAGAGATTGACATACTGAGGCCGATAAACTCTACAAAGCGCAACCGCCTGTTCCGCTCCGACGACATGCTGAGCATGCTGCAAGAGATAGAAGCCGCCTTCATGCCCGAGAAAGCCATCCCTCGCGAGGATTTCTACTCACCGAGAATCTATCTGTCTTAGGGAGTTTGGTTTTCTATCAGGCCAATAGATTTAAAGTCCCCACTTGCAAAGCATGGACGAAGATACACTCACCCCTACCGAGCGGCTTATCATGGAAAGCCACAGGAGCGCCTATTGGCAAAGCGGTAGTTGTGGGTATAAAGAACGACCTGCTCGCACGAGCGCGCAGGATCAAGGCAGATACATCAGCGCTCTAACTCGCACTCATTGCCCGCTCAAACGGGCGAGGTCTGCGATACTCAGTGAAATTAGTTCCTCGTGGGCGGTGTCAAGCGCGTTCACAAGGGGCGCCAGCCTCTCAAGCGTGCCAGGCATGTTGGAAGTCAGGACCAGCAGGTATGGTCGCGAGCCATCTTCTCCGGCAACGACGATTCCGGCATCAACGGCACCCGGTCCCGGGTCATCGCCCGCCGCAGAAACTCCGGAGTTGTCTGCCCCTCCCTGTGCTCCTCCACCCGCTTCGCCCGTGCTACCCCCTTCATTCATGCTTGCATCCCCAGTACCCTCCCCATTTCTATTTGCATCCTCGTCTTCATCGTCGTATATCCCAAGGTCAACTTCGGCACCCGGATAAT
>JAIRZP010000005.1 GCA_031267175.1 Coriobacteriales bacterium
ATGAGATAAGCCCCCACGGCACTTTCTACCAGATGCCCCCTCTTGGCGGGGTCCTTTATCAGTAACTCCCTGCTTGACCCAGTGGCGTAGGTCATAAGGGAGGTGTCATGTACCATCAGCCTCGGCGAGCTCCTTCTTACCTTCAGCAGCTCTGTCGCGAACTTCTGCAGCCCTACGAGTATGCCTGCCTTGTCGAGCAAGTCAAGATAGTGAGCGATGGTAACGGTGTTGCCAGCATCCAATAGTTGCCCCATTATCTTGGTGTAGGAGACCTCCTGCGCAGAATAGGCCGCCCCTATGCCAAAGAGCGCTTTGAGGAGGGCGGGTTTGTCCACACGCTCCATCTGCAGGACATCCTGGTCTATCGTTGGGTCTACGATAGAGGACTTCATGTAACGCGCCCATCGTGCCGGGTCATCTTTGAGCTGTGCGCTGCCAGGATAGCCGCCAAAAAAGAGAAAGTCCTCCAGTGAATAATCAAAAGCAGCTCTACACTCAGCAAGGTTCCAGTGGTGGCTGTAGAGTACCTCAAAGCGTCCTACGAGGGAGTCTTCCATCCCTTTATGTAACAGCAGGGATGACGAGCCGGAGAGGATGACCTTGAGGGGACACTTTGTGCGCGTATCCTCATCCCACATCTTCTTTACCGTGCCTGCCCAATGCGGGATTTTCTGTATTTCGTCAACGACGAGCAAGGCTTCAGCCTGGGATTGCACGGTTAAGGCACGCGCCTTTCTCCATTCGCCTGCAAGCCACTCAGGAGAGTTGAGGAGTTCGTCGTCGGCTGCAATCAAGTGATACGGGAGAGTGGCCTTGTCCAACATCTGGCCTATGGCCGTAGATTTTCCTGTCTGCCGCGGCCCAACAAGCACTTGGATAAAGGAGCGCTTTTCGTCGGTTCTCTCAACAAGCTGGGAGACAAGCGATCTTTCAAACATGGAGTATCCGTTCTCTTGGTACTTTTACTCAGAGCACTGAGTATTTTACTCAATACTCTGAGTGAATGCAATGCAGGAATAACGGTAGCTCCGTCCCTTCTGTCCCATTCAGCGCCCGTCCCTCCCTGCTACTTCCTCGGATCATGCCTCGGAGGCCTGGCCTTGGAAAACCTGATGGCTCCGTCAACCGTACGCACCTCGATGCCGCCTGGGATCTGACAGGCAAAGCCGTTCCTGCAACCGCCGCGCACGATACGCTCGACATGCTCAAAGGTGATGCGGGCCGCGGGCGCAAACTCGGCAATGGCATGGTTGCAGGCCAGGTAGACCGCGCGGCGCAGAAGCGGCAGGGGAGCGGTAAAGCTCTCTTGCGTAAGCGGCAGCAGTTCCAGAGCCAGCGTATCCATCCACGCGCTTTCGTCGCTGAGAACTGTGGCCGTACGATTGAGTCCCTCAACAATACCGGGGTTACGGCTGGCAAGGAGCGGTAAGAGTTCATGACGCACAAAGGCGCGCGAAAACTGTGTGTCAAGATTGCTGGCGTCTTCTCGCCAGAGACATCCATCAATGCCGGTGTCAAGGGAGATGAGCCAGCTTCGCAGCTCCTGTCGGGTGCAGCCGAGCAGCGGGCGTGCAATGCGGCCATTGCGCCCAGGAATAGACGCGAGCGAAGAGCCGCCTCCGCCTACAATAAGGCGCTGGAGCAGGGTCTCGGCCCGGTCGTCAGCGGTATGCGCGGTGAGGATGCGTCCACAGCTCGGCGCCACCCCAAGTTCGGCAGAAAACTCGTCGAGTGTCGCCTGGGCAAACCTGTAGCGCAGCGTGCGGCCTGTCTGTTCAATGCCCTCACCGGTCTTTGCGGCTTGGGCGGCGACGTCTGCGCGTTTGACGATACAGGGAATGCCCAGCTGCGATGAGAGTGCAACGACAAACTGCTCGTCCCCGTCTGCTTCCGCGCCACGCAGCCTGTGATTGACATGGAGGACGCGCAGGAAAGCGGGGGAGCCGAGGGAAGCGGTGGCATCGCTTGAAGCCTCGGCACCGTACGCGTCGCGATACAGCGCATCGGCCAAACGCAAGAGCGCGACAGAGTCGGATCCACCGCTCACCATAAGCAGGAGAGGAACAAAGGAGGTGCTGAGCTTGTCTGAGGTGGCAAGTCCCGGCTCCGTTCCCTTCCCGTCCTTGCCCCCCGATTCAAGGTCTGATTTCAGCGCGGAACCAAGCCCCGGGGCTAATGCGGCCTCAAGAAAGCCGTCTCTCGCCTTGCTTAAAAGAGCTATGTTCGCAGATGCTGTCACAGGAGTATTATAAAACACAAAGAAGGGGTTTCAGCTTTGTGAGTTTGGATCCCCTACGACCGAGCGAAGGTTTTAGTCGTCACTATAAGAGATGAGTGCTACACACTCGAAGATTCCTCGACTCCGTGCCCTACGGGCACTGCGCTCAGACAGTGAGGAGACCGTGCCCGCAGCCGAAAGGCAGGCAGAGCGGCTTGAGCTCAGGTTTGTGTTCTCGCGTGAGTCTGCACAAAACGAAAGGGAGACCTTTGCATCTTGGGGGTGGTATGCAAAAGTCTCCCCTCCTCTGAGAGGGTCGGAGTTGATGAGAGGCCTTTTGATAGAGGGGGCTATCAGTACCGGCGTCAACCAACCAACCCACGATATGGTGTCTACAACGACAGGAACGCAACTATCGTCTGTGCTTTCTGTGGTGGTTTGTTCCCGTAAGCCCTCAGCGCCCAACCCCACAGGTAATCCTACTTGCTCCATTATGGCAGCATTCGCACAATAGTCAACCCCCCAGTTTGTACTTCCGCAAAAAACCCAGGAAACGCGCGGGGGGAGGAGCGGAGAAGCGGAGAAGCGGGCAATTTCTGCATGGGCCATCGCTTTACCATCGCTTCCTCTGTGTCTCCTCCCCGTATTGCCCCGCAGAGCGGCCCAACGTGATAGAATTACCTGCATGGATACGCGCAAACGATTTTTTGGCACCGACGGAGTCCGTGGCGTGGCAAATCTGAGCCTCACCTGCCAGATGGCCTTTAGTCTGGGATCCACGGCGGTGCAGGTATTGGGGCCAACGCTTGTCATCGGGCGCGACACCCGCATCAGCGGCAGCATGTTGGAGGCAGCCCTCGTGGCCGGTATCACTTCGCAGGGCGGTCATGCGCTCCTGGCGGGTGTTATCCCCACTCCGGCAGTGGCCCTGTTAACACGCGAACTGGGTGCTGACGGCGGTGTGGTCATTTCCGCTTCGCACAATCCTCCAGAATACAACGGCATCAAGTTCTTCAACGCCGAGGGCTACAAGCTCTCTCCCGAGCTGGAGGATCGGCTTGAGGCGGGCCTTTGCGTGGCATGTGTCCAGGACGACGGCTCCAGAACCTCCCTGCCAACCGGCATCGACGTCGGCACAGCCGAGCCCATCAGCGACGCGCACGAGCGCTACCTGCGTCACGCCGTGCACATACTTGAGAGGGACGGGCTTTCGCTCACGGGGCTCACCATAGCAGTGGATTGTGGCAATGGAGCCGCGCACTACACCACGCCGGAGGCCCTGCGTCGTCTGCACGCAAAGGTCGTGGTCATCAACGACGAGGCGGACGGCAGTGTTATCAACGTACACAGTGGCTCCACCGACCTTGGGCAGCTTACCCAGCTTGTCAAGCACAGCGGAGCCGATCTGGGCCTTGCCCATGACGGCGACGCGGATCGCGTCATAGCGGTAAGCGCCAGCGGAGCCGAGATAGACGGCGATTATATAGAGGCCATCTGCGCCCTGGATCGCAAGGCGACGCGCGGCATTCCGGGCAATACGGTGGTGAGCACAGTCATGTGCAACATCGGGTTTATCGAGGCCATGAAAGAGGCTGGCCTGCAGGTTGTGCAGACCCCGGTTGGCGACACGCAGGTACTCACTACCATGCTGAGCGGCGGCTATGCCATAGGCGGCGAGCAGAGCGGCCATATGATTTTTATCGAGCACAACTCCACGGGGGACGGCCTCGTCACAGCGCTCATGCTTTTGGCGGCGCTTCAGCGCAGCGGCAAGTCGCTTGATACGCTCGCGGCAGAATCCATGAAGAAGTATCCACAGACCCTCATCAATGTGCAGGTTGCCGATGCTGAGCGGCTGGAAGGCCATACCGCCCTTGCCGAGGCTACGGCCGAGGCGGAGGCAGAGCTACAGGCAGGTGGCGGAGGACGCGTGCTCATACGTGCCTCGGGCACAGAGCCTCTGGTGCGTGTTATGGTGGAGGCGGCAGACAGAGATACCGCCGAGCGCATAGCTCAGTATCTGGCCGGGAGGGTAAAGGCCGAATTGACATGAGCGGCTATGTACCCAGGCATTCCCGTGCAAAGAAGGAGCCTGATTCCTCTCCCGTTGAGACTTCACTCGCTCTTCTCGCGCCAGCTGAAGAGCCGCTCCCCTCATCCGACGAACCATCCACCTCCCCCGACCCTGTCCCTCCTGCCCCGGACTCCCACTCTGACGAACTCCTGCTTGACGCCCTTGTGGGAGCGGATCAGGCGGTCCGCGAGCATCCGGAGTTGGCCGATCCCCTTATTGAGCCGGACGAGCCTCTGGAGCCTGAGGAGCTGGTGAGACTGGGCGATGCGGTCCTGGCAGGGGTGGTGCCCGATGGGGAAGCAGACACCGCACTCGCCCGAATCCGCAAGCGCCGCTGGCCCGTTACCATTGCCATACTGTTGGTACTCATTGTGGGCAGCGGTGCAATAACCTACGTCGTGCTGTCGTCGCAGGCCCTGGCGCGCGAAGCCAACCGGACGGCGGGCTACGAGCTCCTGGACGAGGCCATCGCCCTTATCCAGGAGAGTGACCAGGTGGTGGTCTCGCTTGACGCAGCCACGACAACCGAGGTGACCGAGAACAACCTTTCTGAGCGTGAGGTGCTCCTGGAACGCGTGCCCACAACGCAGGAGACCCTGAGCTTGGCAGAAGAAAAGGCACGGTCATCCGTCGAGCTGATGACGTCAACAGACGATAAGGAGTTTGCGCAACACGTTATCGACGCCGCGGTCAACCGCCAGGTCCTTCTCACCAGTGGCGAGTCCATCATCAGCAAGGATATTGAGGCCATGAACTCCGCGCTCATCTTTGGACAGGCCTGGGAAGTCATCGTCAACGCCGACACAGAGCTGAGGGCTACGACCCAACTCTCCAAAACCGGCAGCTACAACGAGCTCCAGGAGGCTATTGAGAGGAACAGCGCCGTCCTAGCCAGGCTTCAGCAGGCGCTGGAACTGCTCACGCAGGCCCAGGAAGCCTTTGATGAAGTGGACTACCGCGTGGTTACCGAGTACGTCACGCTCAAGACAGAGTCGGTCCGGCTTGCCATTGAGGCCGATCAGGCCCTGTTTGACGGAGACATTGCATTGGTCAACACCAAAAACACAGAGTTTAGCCTTAAGGATGCCGCGGTGGTTAATGCGGCCAGCAAGATTCCCTCTGATCCCCTCACGCTGATTACCACTGCCTACGAGGCCGCAACCGCCGAGAATTATGCCCTGTATGACTCCGCGCGCGCGAACGCTGCCGAGGCAGACGGATATATTCGCGAGTACGTGGGCGTAGAAACGCAAACAGGGGTACAATAGGTATCTGCAATTGCACTCGCACTTTGCTCGACACGGTCTGAAAATGTGACCGATAAGGAGGAACAAAATGCAGAGATTGGCACAATACGCCGATGAACTGGTGATGAATGTGGGCCCTCGGCCGGGAGGATCTGAGGGCGAGCACGAGGCTGCCGAGCTCATAGCGGCGCATCTTGATGGCCTGGGTCTTAACACGTGGATCCAGGAGTTCTCGGCTGCCCGAAGCATCGGCTGGGTGCGGGTACTCTACTACCTGCTGGGCGTTGTGGCCGCGGAACTGCTCTTTGCCCTGCCGGCGTTTACGGCGCTGGCCTTTATCCTGGCGCTGGCGTCCGCGGCACTGCTGGTGTTGGATGTGCTCGGCAAAAACCCGCTCTACAAGCTCTTTAACAAGGGGCTGAGCCAAAACGTCATTGGCCGCTACGTGCCCAAGGGAGCCGACCCACGCCGCAAGGTCGTGGTAGTGGCGCACTACGACTCGGGCCGTTCCATGCTGCAATGTGCGCCACCCGTTGTGGGTGTCTATGTGCTGCTCCGCAAGGGCATTCGCAGCTGTCTGGTGGCGCTGGTGCTTGTAACGCTGCTCTCGCTCCTGCCCCTTCCTGAACCTGTGGTGTTCCTTCTGTCCATACTTGGCCTGATTATCGGTATCCTCGTGTTGGCGGCAGCGCTCGTTGAGGTTGTCAACCTCTTTATGCCCTATAACCAGGGCGCCAACTGCAATGCCTCCGGTGTTGCGGCGATGATGGGAGTGGCCGAGACACTGGTTGGCGTCCGTGGCGAAGGCGAGGCGGATCGGATCGGAGCCTCTCGCACTGCTGGTTCAACGGGCCTCTCGAGTACGGCAGGGCAGGGCATGCTCTCCCGTAGCCGCAGGCAGGGTGCGCAGGACAACTACGACGGGGAGCAGGAGCAGTTTGCCGCCGATTCCTACGAATATGACGAGTACGATGAACGTGATGAACGCGACGGAAACGAAACCGCGCGCGGCACACGGGCCAGTGCTTCTCGTGGGGGGAGCGGCATCGGGGGAGTGGCAGGCTCACTCTTATCCAGAGCCAAAGGACTTGTGGGAAAAAAGGAACCGACGCGCCCAGACAGAGGCGACCGGTTTGACGAGTTGGACCATGAGGGTCACGGTGAAGCGTCGGGCAAGCAGAAGATCCGCAGCGGAGTGCCCGTCAACAGGGAGGAGCGTCTTGATACGAGGCCAGAGCGCTCCGGAGGCGACGAGGAATCCCGTGCTGGCAGAGGGGCAGACAGAGAGGCGGGATCCAACGAGAACACCGCCGACCTTGCCCTGGGTACAGTAACTCCAACACGGGCTGTGACGGCTGCACGAGGTTCTGGAGCCGGTGCTGGTGCTGGCGCTACGGGCGGCCTGAATGCCAGGGGTGCCGGCAGCACTGTGGGCTCAGAGGCACTCGCGGGCAGCAGCGCTGCTATCAGCCTTTCAGGCGGCTCCTCAAGCGGGCCCTCGAACGGGCGCCAGTGGAGCCAGGAGAGAAGCCAACGCATTACGGGGGCTGGGGCACCTGGAGGACAGACAGCTCGCTCGGGTTCTGAGGCGCGATTTGTTGATAACCCCGCTATTCGGGTAAGGCCACCTTTGAACAATCAGCAGGGACAAGAAAGTGCAGCTCAGGATCTGTCAACAGACGCTCAGGGCCTTGCGAGTGAAAGGGCTGAAG
>JAIRZP010000032.1 GCA_031267175.1 Coriobacteriales bacterium
GAGCGGATGATGCAGAGCCCCGCCGCCGACGGCTCGGGCAACGCCGAGCTCATCTATGTGACCCATCCCGCGCGCGAGGGAGCACTCAAGGCGGTGCTGGCAGAGATAGAAGCCTCCGACGTCCTCGCCGGTGAACCCATGCTCATCAGGATGTTGGAGGAGTAGCAGGGCCGGGGTTGGAATCAGATATGCAGGCCATCCGCCTTGCCCCAGATTAAGCGCTGAAGTCCCAGCGGCACGCGTCCATGTCAACACGCCCGTCAGGGAGGAAGTCCACGCCTTCCTCGCCGAGTAGCTCACGACGCAGTTCTGCCCATACGCCGCCGGTCACCGAGCCATCGGCCTTGACGACCCGTTGCCAGGGGAGTTCTTCGGGGCAGGCACTCAAAGCCCAGCCCACACTGCGCGCAGCACGAGGGTTGCCGAGCAGGGCAGCTATCTGCCCATAGGAGACAACCCGGCCCCGCGGAACCTGTGCCACAAGGGCATAGACGCGCTTGAAGAAAGTGTTATCTGTCTGTGCTGTCCGGGCTTTCATGTTGTCAGCTTAGCACACTGATGGCAGCCAGAGGGCCGGAGCTGGTGCCCCCTCTGTCCCACACCGTTTTTTTCTGCCGGGCACAAGCTCGATATCTGTTGCGGCAATCTACGCGGAGCTGAGAGGGTATCATGGCTACGCACTACGAAAATAACGGGCGCAGGAGGGCACATTAGCTATGACAGACAGCACAGACAGGCGCAGGGCCTCTGACCGGTTGGCTTTTGTCGTACGGGTTATCACGGTTCCGCCGGTACTGGTCTCCGCACTGCTCATCCTTCTGTACCTGTTCAAGGCGGGAGTCTTTGCCTCACTCGCAGAGCTGGCGCTCAGTCTGGTTTTTCTCGTGCTTATCCCTCTGGCCGCCTATCCCGTCTCCGCCGTCGTGCCCGGGCTTAAAAAGAAGGGGAGGGAGGGGCAGCGGAACCTCGCCCTCGCCCTGAGCCTTGTAGGGTATGCCGGCGCGGTGGTCTACGGCATGGTAACCCAGGTGAGCAACTCGCTGTTCCTCATCTACGTGACCTACTTTCTCTCTGTACTCATCCTGCTTTTGTTCAACAAGGTGCTCGGTATTCGTGCGAGCGGCCATGCCTGTGGCATAATGGGGCCCCTCGTATTCCTCGTCTACTTTATCGGGCCGTACGGTATCATCGCCTGCGTGGCCGTCGCGGCACTGGTCATATGGTCATCGCTCTACCTCAAGCGTCACAGCCCGGGCGAGCTTATCTGGGGAGCGGCCAGCGCCCTCATCGCCTTTGTGCTGAGCCTGCTTGCCATCGTGATACTTTAACCTTCTTCCCAGATCTCCTCTTCGCGCCACTCCCACTCACGGCCGCCAAAGAAGACCATGGCATTCATCTCGTTGGACTTCTTCAAGATGGCATTGGGAAAGTGCCGGTCCATCGCAAAGAAGAAGTCGCCGGGGCTTTTGGCGCGCTCCAGCTCTATTTCTGTCTTCTCGATATAATCGATAGTCCAGTCAAAGCTGCGGTTGTCAAAGGGCATGCCCATCCGCATATGCCCCGGAATGACCACCGAGGCGTCCATGGCCTTGAGCTTCTTACACACATCTATCCACTCAGCGCGCTCAGCCTTGTCTATTTCGCAGGTGAAGGGGTGGGCCTCATAAAAGAGGATGTCCGAGCACATGAGGGTGTCGATGGAAGGGATGTAGCCGGCGGTGTTATAGCGGTAGTCCCCCATGAGGCGCGGGATTATCTCGACGCGCTCGCCCTCCAGCAGGAAGTGGTCTTCTTCCAGCGGCTCTATGGCAAAGGGAAGGTGCTCGGAGGCGTAGTTGATCTCGCCGATGTCCGGCACGACCTCGTTGCGCTTGGCAGACCACTGCTTCTCCATGATGGCGGCTTCCTCGGGCACCGCGATGACGCGCGCGCCCGGAAACACCTGCTTGAGCACCTCGGCACCAAAGTAGTGGTCGGGGTGTGCGTGAGACATATAGATGGTCTCCAGCTCCAGGTTCTCCTCCACTATCTCCGCCGCGCAGCGGAGCGCGTTGGCCCGCGTCCACTGGGTGTCAAAGACCGCGCACTTCTCCTTGCCCATGATGATGACATTGGTTACGGCAAAGCCGTCGTCGTTGGATACGAATACCTTGGTGGCGAGCTTGCCCTCGCCGTGCCGGTTGACCCTGATCTCACCATGCGTGCTGAACTCGCGATACTCGTCTGATACACAAATCTTAGCCATTGCATTCTCCATTCTTTAATGGTTGCCTCGCTTGTTGTTTGCCGTCGTCTATCGTTGACTTATCGTATTTCCGCGTGTTGTTTTGCCGGGCATTACGCGGTTGCCTCACTCGTATTCTACACGTTTTCGTGCCTGCGCCGACGCTACGACGCCTGATCTTCCCAGGTCTGGAGCGACCAGCGAGTCTTGCCGTCGATCTTCTTTGCCAGCTCCTCAACCTCGCCGTAGTACATACACCAGGCCTGGCAGTGCTGTACGCACATGGCCATCTTGCCCTTCTCCACCCGCTCTACGCAGCCATCGCAGGCCTTGGTGATAACGGGCAGCCAAGCCCACTCCCACTTGCCTTCTTTGGGGCCGCTCGTGTACTTGTACGGGCCTGTCTCGGTGAGCTTGATGCCAAAATCACCCTTCTCCAGTTCCAGGTACTTCTTGCAGGCGACCTCACAGCTGTGGCAGCCGGTGCAGTACTCGTAGTTAATCAATATTCCCTTGGCCATCTTTTGTCCCTTCTGGTTATCCTTATATCCTTGCCAAACCGATTACTCGTGGGTAACGCTCTTTTCCTGACTCCAGGGTTTGCCGCTAGGGCTTGCCGGGCTCGTAGGTGCGAAAGCCGCCAAGTCGGGTTACCTGCTCACCCGGTGTGGGGTATTCGTTTTCCGGCGTGGCCTTGTAGATCTTGGCCAGCAGGCACTTGATGGGAGCGCCGATATTGCCCGGGCCGCTTTCATAGGCATGCGTGAGGTTGTTAACGTTATAGTCAAAACAGCCATACAGATGGGGCTCCGAAGGCTCCTCCTCGGGCTTCCACCAGCCGTGCTCGGCCGAGATGAAGCGCTTGTCCATGCCGGGAAAGACCTTGACCATCTGCTTGCAGCGGCCATCCCAGTTCTCTATCCAGATCCAGTCGCCATCCTGGAGACCGTACTCCTCTGCCGTCTCCGGCGAGATCTTGCAGAGTGGCTCGGGATGGAACTCACGCATGGTCTGGGCCCAGCGATGCTCGGTGTGGAAGAACTCATACGAGCGGGCCCCGTTGATAAAGTAGAATGGGTATTCCTCAAACAGCTCCGGAGCCAGATCCTTGGAGCAGGACACCGGCGTGTAGACCGGGTACTTGGGAATGCCCCAGGCGTCAAAGGTCGTCGGGATGAGCTCGATGCGTCCGCTGGGGGTGTTGAAGCCCATGCCGCCGTCGGGGCGGAGGAGACCCTTCTCATGCTTGTAGTAGGTGGCGTTCCACTCATCGTAGAGATGCCCGCCGAGGTCTACGAGCTGCTGAAAGGTAACCGGGCACTTGGTGGTGACGGTCGTGTCGTCGGCACCGGAGTCGTGGCCCCATTTGTCGTCGGTGGCGGCGGAGAAGTTGGACTTCTTGACCGTGCCATCTTCGCCCACCACGGCCAGGTCGGTGAGGAGGTAGTCGTTGACGAGGTCCTCGGCCGTGTCCCAACGCTGGAACAGGTCGGGGTTGAGGCGCTTACCGAGCCAGATGGCTATCTCCTCGTCACTCTTGGCCTCGTAGAAGGTCGAGCATTTCTTCATGGCACGCAGCGGTGTCCACCAGGTACGGGCAGAATCGCGCTCGGGGCTCATGGACACCGGCACCACGAGGTCGGCGAGCGCCACGATGGTAGGTGTCATGATAGGGTCGGCATAGGCGATGAACTCGATGTCCTTCATATACTTATACGCGCGCGGGCCCGGCTCCTCGTGGCCTGCAAAGGCGTTGCAACTCTGCGCCCAGAGTATCTTGATAGGAAAGGGCTCGTGCGTCTCAAGCGTCTTGGCCATGGCATCGGGGTTACTCATGCCCACGAAGTCCAGGCCCTCAAAACCGGCCATGGCCTTGGAGAACTTGTGCTTGTAGGCCTCGGGGTCGGCGTAGAGGTCTACGGAGGAGTAACCGGCGTTGATGTCAAAGGAGTTGCGGGCAAATACGTGCGTACCCGGCTTTTCGATGTCGCCGCAGATGGCCATGATGTCGCAGACGGCCTGCACCCAGTGCATGGATGAGGCCGTAGAGGCATCAAAGGCAAGCCCCCACTGTATGGCACCCCGTGCTGCGCCCGCATACATACGCGCGGAGGCACGGATGTCCTCGGCCGGTACGCCGGTGATAGGTGCTGCCCACTCGGGGGTGAACTCCTTGCAGTGGTCTTTGAGCTCGTCATAGTAGGCACACCAGTACTCCACAAACTCGTGGTCGATGAGGTCCTCCTCCATGATGACATTGAGCCAGGCGAGCGCGATGCACACATCGGTGCCTGAGTTGACCGGTAGCCAGTATTCGCTCCGGGCACCCCACCAGGTCAGCTGCGGGTCAATGGTGATTATCTTCGTGCCCTGCTGCACACAGAAGGTGAGCCAGTGACCCAGATAGCCGTCGGCGTTGGACTTGTTGGGCTCGACGCCCCAGATTACCAGTACCTCGGGCGGCTGCCATTCGGGGTTGGCGTAGCGGTCGGGAAAGGTCTCCGAGGCGTCCACGAGCGGGTAGTCACCCATGGGGCCGGCAGCCCCGCACACGCGCGGCATATAGCACGACCAACCGGAGAAGTAGATGCCGCCCACATTGGGAGTGCGAAAGCACGCACCGGCTATGAAGGGCACCTGCCAGTTGATGTTTCTGCCAGTGCCGTGGCCAACGATGATGGACTCGCGCCCAAGGCCTGCGTCGTCTACGAGCTCTTTTATCTTGGACTCGAGAATATCCATGGCCTCGTCCCAGGTGATGGGCTCAAACTTGGTGGCATCGCCGCGATAGGCGCGCTCACGTTTGAGCGGCGTCTTGATGCGGTGCTCGTTATTGGTGGCCTCGGGCAGGTTGATGCAGCGCATACAGAGCTTGCCATTGGCATAGGGGTCAAGCGGGTCGCCCTCGGTTTTGACCAGCCTGCCATCCTCGTCGGTATAGAGCAGAATGCCGCAGGAGTCATGGCAGCCCGGCCCCGAATAGTTATAGGTGCGCGTTACGGTAAGGCCGTCCTCCTCCCACGTTACCTCGTTCTCGTGATAGGCCTTCCTATCGATGGAGTCGAGGAATTCTTGATAGTCGATCATGGCCTTCCTTTCTATCCTTGCTCATGCCCCTGCAAACCTTCTTGCCGCGAGCCGTGCAAAAACCACCGTGCCGATACTACGAATCCTGATAAAACCATTATCACGGCTCGGGCGAACCGCTGCCATAAACGAGAAGGTTGAATTAGGCACAGAGGCTTAGCCGTGAGGGCTAATAGCTGGCGATATTTGGCTGCAAAAGCTATACTGTAGCAACCTCGAAGTGTGCAAATCGAGGGAATTGATCGGGCTTCTGCAGAACAAAGGCTTTGGATTATGACGTATAACAGCAAGGCGGGATAATGGCTCACAGGAGCTCTTCGTCGTTTCATAGAGGAACCTTTGCCGTTCTTATCATATGCCTTGCTCTCCCGCTGCTTGCAAGCTGGTATATCGTGCAGTACCTCAACAGAGACATCTTCTATGAACAGAAGGGGAGCAACCTGACCGCAATAGCACGGATGCTGGATACGCAGCTTAGCGCGGGCGGCTACGATGAGATACTGAGGGAAGCCGGGGCAGAGCAGGACTCGCGTGAAGAAAAGATAGCCGTGCTCAACGCGGCCCTGGAGGATGCTACCGACAAGGTAGCGTCTGTGTCAGAAGGCCTGGGCGTGGGATTCTATTCCCGCGAGTTGGACGCGATACTCACCTATGGCCCTTCCGCCGAGTTTGCAGACAATGTCGGCAGACCCATAGGAGAGGATCATCCCGGGCGCATAGTAATGGCCACCGACACGCCCCGGGTAGAGCAGGGCAGTATGGTGCGCGGCAACATCATGAATGCCATGATTCCTGTTGACCGCAACGGTGAGGTCATCGGTTATATCTGGGCCAATGAATTGATCTCCGATCTGGAGGAGGCACTCAACCGTAGCGCTCTCATCATTACTCTCCTGCTCTCGCTTGCTTATCTCATCATGGTGGCGATTGTCGTGATTTTCTTCCGCCGGTTACTCCGTATAGAAGGAGAGGCGCGCGCTTCCGTTGAGGCGGCGATGCAGGAGACTCAGCGGCTTGATACGCTCATGCATATCGTTAACAGGGCCGTGTCCTCCCTTCTCAGCGCGGACGAAAGCAGCTTTAAGACGGCGCTCGAAAACTGTATGGAGATGATGGCATCTGCCTTTGAGGTGGACCGGCTCATCATTTGGAAGCAGAAGGACCTGCAGGGCAAACAGGCGGCCTTCTATCCAGAGGCGGTGTATTCAAACGAAGTGGGCAGTTCGTATGGCAGTATCGATTTTGCCGAATCGCTTCCCGCCGTGTCGGCCTGGGATCAATGGCTGGATGAGCTGAAGGCCAATCGCAGTGTCACGCGCCTTGTTGGCGCCGAAGGCGAAGAGGGATCCGCATGGCTCACCTCGTTTGGCATCAAGGCGATGACGACGATACCGGTGTTTCTTCAGGAGGAGTTCTGGGGCTTCGTCAACTTCTCCAACTGCAAAAAGGAGCGCAGTTTTACTCAGGATGAAGAAGGTATCCTCTTCTCGGGGAGCCTCCTGATGGCAAACGCCATCGCCCGCAACGAGATGCTCCAGCAATTGATGGACGCCCGGGAGGAGGCGCTCGCGGGAACACAGGCCAAGAGCGCTTTTCTGGCGAGTATGTCGCACGAGATGCGGACGCCGCTCAATGCCATCATAGGCATGACCTCTATCGGCAAGGGTTCGGATGATCTTGAGCAGAAGGATTACTGTCTCGCAAAGATAGACGAGGCATCCGAGCACCTGCTCGGGGTCATCAACGACATATTGGACATCTCCAAAATCGAGGCAGACAAGTTTGAATTGTCCGAGGAGGAATTCAACTTTGAGCATATGTTAGAGGCAGTAGCAGGCATTATCGGCTTTCGTGTGGACAAGAAGCAGCAGGAGTTTCTCGTGCGCGTGGACGAGAACATCCCCCGCTTCCTGTACGGCGATGACCAGCGCATTGCCCAGGTGATAACCAATCTGCTCGGGAATTCCGTCAAGTTCACTCCGGAAAAGGGCACGATAGAGTTGGATGCCTCGCTCGTGAGCCAAAAGGCCGATACCTGTATCGTAGAGATAAGAGTCAAAGACAACGGTATCGGCATTGCGAGCGATAAGCAGGCCCAGCTGTTCCAGTCCTTTACGCAGGAAGACAACTCCACCGTGCGCAAGTACGGCGGAACGGGCCTCGGCCTGGCTATCTCCAAGCGTATCGTGGAGATGATGGGCGGGCATATCTGGGTGGAATCCGAAAAGGATCTGGGCTCGGTATTCGGTTTTACCGTCAAGCTCCAGCTCGGCGCGCAAGGCCGCGGGGAAGGGAGCGAGAGCTCTGGATACGATACCGCCCTCTGGGACCAGCTCCGGGTGCTGGTAGTAGACGACAATATCAGAGAGCTGGAGAGTTTTCGAAGCATCGGCACACAACTCGGCCTCAAGGCACACTACCTGGCTCTGGGCGGCGAGGACATCGGCGAGATCATCAGGCGAGACGGGCCCTTTGACCTCAGCTTTGTGGAGGGGAACAGGACCGGCAGGGATGCGCTGGACGTGGTGAGGCGCATCAGAGCAGTGGATTCAGAACAGCGGGTAGTACTCATGGTTTCTGCAGCGGAATTGAGCCGTGTGCAAGGCGAAGCGCGCGAGGCAGGGGTGGACGCCTTTTTGGAGAAACCCCTCTTTGCCTCCCGTGTGGCAGAATGCCTGAACCGGTATATCGGCATCGAGCAAACCCGCGAGCCTTTCCAGGAAGACACCACAGACTGCTTCAAGGGCCACCGCATACTGCTTGCCGAAGACGTGGAAATCAACCGGGAGATCGTGTTGGCCCTGCTGGAGTACACGGGCCTCGATATAGAATGGGCCGAAACCGGCACGCAGGCGGTAGAGATGTTCAAGGCCGACCTCGAGCGCTACGAGATGATATTCATGG
>JAIRZP010000129.1 GCA_031267175.1 Coriobacteriales bacterium
GCTATCCCAGAAGATGATGCCTTTTCCTTTTCAGGCCATAAGAGTTCGCGACATATCACCGACTAGGAAGCCATCGCAATGATTCTAGAGGCAGCCTCATTTACCGCGTGCCCTGACCTTGGCCTGTTAGAGAAGGCAACAAAGGGTGAGGTGATAGCCCAGCTAGGCACAAAAGGATTGTCGATCCGCCAGATCTCAAGATTGACCGACATAGGCAGGAACATCGTTCAGAAAGCCAAAGGATAGATGAGTCGGGAGAACCGTCCCCATGACTCCCAGGTGGTTATTCGTGAGGCAATAGGAGAAAACCGTGAAGTCGCATGAGCTTTTTTCTTGTGGATATTTAAGTGCAGAACTCAGAGAGGCGGGTGCGAGTCACAAAATGAACCGTCCCGTTTATGTTCGCGTTTATGTCCTATAGGCTGGGTGCCACCAGCATACTGGCAGCACCCAGCCAAAGATTGATAGCCTCAGAACGGGTAATACCCGCGATTATTGGCCGCCACATCAAAGAGATTGAGGATGGCGGGACTGCCTGCAAGCCACATCAAGACGCGGAAGGCAAGGCCTCCCACCAATGCACACGCAAGTCCTGTAAAGATAAGTATGCTCCCTTTGCCGTTTTTCCACACCATAAAGCCAGCAATCAGCGGCAGAACAGTGCCAACCACAACGACTCCAACCCAAAAGAGTACGCCGTTGTCCACCAAGACGGGCTCGCCTGCCGTGATGCCAAAGGCGAGGAAGGCGAGAGTACCAAGAGCTGCTGTCAGCAGGACAAACAGGGCGGTCTTTTTCAGTGCGATCGTGTCGGCTTTTTTGACTGCCAGAAGCGTGAGGTACAAGAATCCGCCCATCGTAAGGCCGCTGCACGCATATGCAGCCGGCAAGAGCAGGGTATTCCAAGCGGGACGTGTGCCGAGCATATAGCTTGAGCCAAACGACCAGCAGAGTACCAGTCCTATGACGAGCGCAACAAGGCCCAGACCCTTGCCAACAGCCGAAGAATCCTCAGTTTTTGCCAAAAGGGCATAGATGACCGCTACAATTATTCCGAGCGCGAGCATGATAAGCTCAATCGATATGCCTGAGAGGGAGCCGAGGTTGGTAACCGCACTCATAAAATTGAGAGGGCTGCCGAGGTGAAATACCGAAGCAATACCTCCCACAACCATGAGAGCAGCGGCAATCCAAGCAGCAAGCTTGCGTAGCTTGGCACCCACGCCAAGCAGCTCAGCCAATCCGATAAAGACCAGAGTGCCAGCACCGGTGCCGGCAAACAGGGTAAAGCATACTAAAGGCCACTGAATACTCATTGTGCCAGCCCCTTCCATGTCGCGATCTCAGGTGAGAGGATATACAGGGTTGATGGCTTCGCGTCAGAGCGGTCGTCCAACGAATGAACCTTCTTGGAATCGAGACCGCCAGCCTCCCTGACCGCTTTGGATGCGGCGGAATCCGGGTCGTCCAGGTCGCCAAAATAGCGCGCCTTGCATGAGCAGTTGTGCACGCAGGGTGGCACCGCATGATACGGATCGTAAGAATCCTCCCAATTCTCATTTCCGTCACTTTGAGATGTCAGATGATTGCACAGTGTGCATTTTTCCACAACGCCTTGAGCAACATTGTACTGGCGCACCCCGTAGGGACAGGCATAGATGCAATACTGGCAGCCGATGCATTTGTCCTTGTCGATGAGCACGACATTGTTGTCCGGGTCGCGGTACGAGGCTCCCGTGGGACACACGCCTATGCAGGGCGAGTTCTCGCACTGCTGACAATTTACAGGCAACCAGTACATCTCGGTGTTGGGGTACTCACCGGTGGGGCCAACGCCAACAACACGGCACCAATAGTTGCCCAAATCTATGTTGTTTTCGAACTTGCAGGCAACAATACAGGAGTCGCAGCCAGAACACCGGTCAAGGTCGATTACTAAAGTTCTTCTTGCCATGATTATCGTCCTCCCTTCATTTTAATGGCCCGCCGCCGAAGCGTTGGGATCCCAATCGGTAAAGGTGATCATCGGGGTCACTTCCGAACCAATGGTGGTGCCGATATCCGGCGTGTATACATTCGTCTGGCTGGGCATGAAGGGACGGAACTCCTCGGGCTCAACCCAGATATTGTCCGGTTTGGTTGACTTGGCTATCTTGACGGCAAATCCGCGATAGGTCATTGAGCCAAACACCTCGTTAAAGGGAGCCGTACCCTTGGTGAGCAGGTTTACGTTGCACTCCCGCCAGCCACCTGTCTTGGTCTTTTGCGAGTCGTCAAAAGCCTCAGGGAACCAGAACCGCTCCATCCAGATGACCCGTTCGTCCATACCCTGATTCAAGACAACCTGGCCCCGCGTGGAACCGCGCACCGAGCTGACTTCAACCCAATCCAAGTGTTCAAGGCCGTAGTTTGCAGCAGTAGCAGGGTGCATGCGCACTTCCGGAGCCGGATACAGCTCACGTGCAAAGGGGAGATGACGAGCAGTGCCATGATGGAAGTAGTTGACTCTGCCCGAAGTCAGGACAAGCGGGTACTCCGCGTTGTATCCTGGATATGTTTCGAGCGGACTCTCACTCGGCTCTATATGCTGGCATATGGGAGAGTAGCCTCCAGCAAAGCGATACTCTGGCTGAATCGCCTTAATCTCCAGGCCAATACTGGCATCCACCGTCTCCTGTGTCCTGGGGTAGTAATAGGGGAACCCATCCGCAGCCATTTTAACAAGCAGAGAACAATAGACCTCGCATTTGCGCGATTCTGTGCCAAATCCTGCAGGAAGTCCATCGGTGGCCATTTGAAGGTGCTGATCGTACTGCCAGAACAGATCCGGGGGAACCTCACACCAGCCCTTGTCATTGGCAACGCCTGCGTCCATCTTTTCGCGCCACTCGTCGTAGTTTTCAAAAAGCTCAGAAAAATGCAGCGAACCGATTTCTGCATCGCATTGTGTGGCGTAATAATCTGTCAATGCCTGGGCCTCTGTCGAGTCCTCCTGCTCCCCATTCATCACGCCAATCCCCAAAGGAAAGTGCAGGGTAAACCTGCTCTGGTCGCAGTCGTGCAACACGCTTGCACCGTTGGAGTTGCCCGACTCCTCTGCGGCGACACTGTCCTCAGAATTTGTGCCGGTAACGGCTCCTATGGCACCGAGGACAATCTGTTCGCCAGATTCCATATACTCGTTGAGCTTGGCCGACGCAGCATTGACGATCTTGGTGGGAGCAACGGAGGATGAAACCGTCTCGCCAAGATGAATAACCGGTATGCGTCCAAAGTTGTAATTCATCTGCCTGAGCGAATTGATAGTAGAAATGTCGGGGTATTCAACCCATTCCTCCAAGGGCAGCATCAGGTCTACATGTTCAACGTGGAAGGAGGTCATTATCGGATGTGAGCCGATGATAAAGTCGAGTTCGTTGAACGCCTCGTGCCAACCAGCGGCGTTGCCTATCATAGCGAGCTTGTTGCCCGACATATCGTAAAGGACACGCGGCTTGTAGGGCACACCCGTCGTAATGGCCTGCAACGCGCTGGGAATATGACAAAAGACCCAGCCATTAGAGCCTTTATAGTTCTTCATGCCAAGACGATCCAACCACATCTGGTTCATGATATAGAGCATGCCCTGAGATCCCGGAAAGCTTGGGACCATGGGAGGCGGACTGGGCAAGGAGGCGATGCGTGCCTCATTGGCCTCTCTGGTAGCACCAACAACATAACCAAGCCCATATATCTCGCAGAGAGCCCCGCCAAAGTTATTAAACATGGTTACCGGACGGGTAACCGGCGTGCCTGGCGGTAGGGAGAACACGGCATTATAGTTCTGGGTCAGGGTAACGCCCGGTTTATTGATGTAGCCCATAATCATGTCCAGACCTACGGCTCCCAGAACTGCTTGCGAGGAGTTCTGCTGCATGTCAGTGGCTACGCCGTGGACGATGCCGGCCACATAGGAGTTGGGGTCGGGCTTCCAGTCGGCGTCTTCCTTGCCAGAGGGCAGATCGCCTCGTGCGTACAGCCTGATACCCGCCTCAATCAACGCGGCTGGCACCCAACAAACCTCCTCGGCGGCCTCAAGCGTCCAGGGGTTTGCCGTCTGTTGATAGAGCTGCCCTGCGGTAAAGGCGTCCTTGCCGTTGACCTCTCCAGACCAGAATACTTCCGGGTCAACCTTCGCGTCCAGAGCTGCGCTGTATTCAAAGGGTTGCAGACTATTGGTTTGGGCATCAAAACAGACATAGGCAGGGGTATCCTCAGGAGTTGACCGCACATAATCCGCAAAGACATCCTCTGCAAAAAATGGGAGATTGGTGTCGGGATCGATAATGAAGGGCAGATTGGTCCAATACTTGACAAACTCCTCGTCGTAAAGCTCGTTCTCAAAGATATAGCGGAACCACGTGAGCATCATCGCGCCGTCTGAGCCGGGCCGGATACGGAGCCAGAGGGTGGCCTTGGCAGCGTCAGGTGAAAGATTGGGATCGATAACGACGGTCTTTACGCCGCGTGCCCTCAGATCCGCCATGCCTCGGCCGGACTCTGCGGTTTGGCTCACCGAGGGTTGTGCTCCCCAGAGAACCAGGCACCTGGTTTCGTTGACAAGCCCTTTGGCTGCCTCAAATTGAGAGAGCCCTTTGAATGGCTCGACGACATCCTCATCGGCCATCGACTGAGAAGCACCGCCATACATATACCGTGAGACCTCATAGCGCGGCATCCAACATTGAGGGCCACCTGGTTCAAAGCTATTGGGGGAGCCGAGTGCAAGGTTGGCCGAATTTGCCTCCATGCCGGTATAGAGACCGCCACCTCCGGTAGAGGTTATGAACGCATACGTCCCATACTTCTCGATTGCTTCCGCAATCTTACTACCTGCCAGTTCAAGCGCATCGTCCCAGCTGATTCGCTCCCAACTGGCGTTTTCCGCACCTCGTGTTCCCACACGCTTCAAGGGATAGAGCACACGCCGAGGGCTATAGACCGCATGAATCTCGTTGAGCCCTTTCAGGCACATACTCCCCTGATTGGTGGGGCCCAGTGGATGTCCCTCGATTTTGACAACGACGCCATCTTCCACATAGATCCTGCAGGGGCATGCTTTGATGCAGCTATGGCATGAGGATGTATACACCCTGCGCTCCGGAGCTGTATCTGCCCATGCCTGCGGTTGCTTTTTGAACGACGCAGCAACGCCTGTGGAGAGCGCGGTAACTGCGCCTGCCGCGGCCGCCAACTGAACGAAACTGCGCCGGGTGATATGCGCTTGCCTGGCCTGCTCTTCTTGCCTTACCTGAGTTGCTTGCATTCCACTCACTTCTCCTTCCTCCGTTCTTTTCCTGTCCTGCTGATTTCTTGCTCCGTTACTACCCGTTCTCCTCCTTTACTGATAATCCATCCGTTGTTCCAATAGATGCAGCCAGACTGCTCCAGTTTGTCTACCAGTACACTCGGTTGCAGCGGTCTGCCGTCTCTCCCGTTTTCTTGAAGCAGGGTTGCATGACGAAACAGGCTGTCAATTGCCGCCATGCTTCTCCGTTTGCCGAGGAATGCCAGTACCTCAAGAGATGCCTCCACCAGTTCGGGGAACTCAGCAGCAAAGCCCTCAAATCTCCTTCGTGGATCCATCGACTCAATGGCCGCACGGCCAATCGAGGTTGTTCGATAGGCAAAATCATGGATGAGATCGTCCACCTCGTCCTCGCTGAGCCCCTGTTTGCGCTGCGCGCTTAGCTCGACCGAGGCACTATCCA
>JAIRZP010000132.1 GCA_031267175.1 Coriobacteriales bacterium
CGTGCCGGCAAAGGCCCCGTCCTCCACGAGTTTACGGTATCCCTCGTCAATGGGGGAGCCGTAGCAGTCGGTACCGCTGACAAACAGCACATTCTCCGGCCCGATGCGGTCGCGCAGGACGCGCGCATAGCAGTCGGCAGGGATAAACACCCCGCCTATATGGCCAAAGTGAAGCCCTTTGTTGGCATAGGGCATGCCTACGGTAACTACCGCACGTTTGGGAAACTCAGGTCGCATGTGATTTCCTCCTTATACCATACCGATTATCGCACAAGGTCAGCCGGCGGATATGTTACAATTTTGCGCTGTGAGGCACGTGCCGTGCCTTTGCACCAATTTACCAGGCCCGGGTGGCGGAATGGCAGACGCGGAGGTCTCAAAAACCTTTGTCGAAAGACGTGTGGGTTCAAATCCCACTCCGGGTACCAGACAGCAAGCAGAAGAAGCTCGAGAAATGTAATCAAGGAGGGGAGTGACCTTGCCATGTATACCGTCTTTGTTACCGGGCCTTTGGCTTCGGGAAAGCGTACGGCCTGCCTGTATCTCGCTCAGCAGGGCTTTTCTCATATCGACCTGGATGCGGTTGCCAAGGAGTTCCTCGATGACGAGCTCGTACAAGCGCAACTGGTTGAGGCCTATGGCACGGCCATCTGCGAAAGCTCCGGTACAATCAACAGGGCACAACTCGCGGAGGCGGCATTTGCGGGGGAGGGGAGCAGTGACGCACTCAACGGCATCATCTGGCCGCTCGTTGGAGCCCGTCTCTCCGATTTGATCGTGGGCAACAGCTGCCAGCTTGACCGAAGCGAGGAGCGACTCGTTGTGGAAATACCGATGCTCGCCGAGGCTCCCGAGATGCTGGACCTCGCTGATGTCGTGGTAGGCATCACGGCAGACAGGGGCATTCGTATCGAACGGGCCCTGGAAAGGGGCATGAAACTTGACGATGTTCTCGGGAGAATGTCTCTGCAGGCAAGCGACGAGGAGCGTGCTGAGATCTGTGACATCGTTATCGAGAACAACGGCAGCCTCGACCAGCTGTACAAAAAACTCGATACCTGGCTCGCCTCCGCAAACCAGGAACAGCTGTTCTGATATACTGGTACAATACGCACTGACACCGCACTGCGTCCTACCCACTACAGGAGTACGGTATGATTATCCAGCGCCACACGATAGGGGAGCACATGCCTCACGGACCTTTACTGGACATACCGAGACAGCAGTTGTCTGACGGACGCTTTGTCGTCCATGCTCCCTATGAGATGGCCGGGGATCAACCCGAGGCCGTCGAGGCGCTGGCCCAGGGCCTGTCAGACGGCCTGCGCTATCAGACGCTGCTCGGCGTGACCGGCTCGGGCAAGACCTTTACGATGGCCAAGACCATAGAGCGGGTGCAGCGTCCCACGCTCATCATGGCTCCCAACAAGACGCTGGCCGCTCAGCTTGCCGCAGAGCTCAAGGAGTTCTTCCCCGAAAACGCGGTCTCCTACTTCGTCTCCTACTACGACTACTATCAGCCCGAGGCCTATGTGCCCACCACCGACACCTTCATAGAGAAGGATGCCTCTATCAATGAGGAGGTGGAAAAGCTCCGGCATGCCGCCACTGCCGCGCTACTCTCCCGCCGCGACGTTATCGTGGTGGCGAGTGTCTCTTGCATCTATGGCATAGGCTCGCCGGACGACTACGCCGGCATGGCCGTTTTCCTCGACGCAAGCAAGGAGATGGGCCGCGACGAACTCATCCACCAGCTCATCGACATCCAGTACGACCGCAACGATTACGAGCTCCTGCGGGGAAGCTTCAGGGTGCGGGGAGACTCCGTGGACATCTTTCCTCCCTATGACGACAACCCTCTGCGCGTGGAGTTCTTCGGTGACGAGATAGAGCATATCTACGAGGTGGACGGGGTGAGCGGCGAGCTGCTCAACATGTATCAGTACGTGCCGGTCTGGCCGGCCTCTCACTACGTGACGGCCCGGCCTAAGATAGAACACGCCCTCGTAACCATTGCCGAGGAGCGGGACTTGCGGCTTGCGGAGCTTAAGACCGCCGGCAAGCTCCTTGAGGCCCAGCGCCTGGAGATGCGCACCAACTACGACCTGGAGATGCTGGAAACGATGAGCTTCTGCTCGGGCATCGAGAATTATTCGCGTCATCTGGACGGTCGTGCGGCGGGGGAGCCGCCCTATACCCTCGTGGATTACTTCCCCCGGGACTTCTTCTGTATCATCGACGAGAGTCACGTGACCGTGCCGCAGATAGGAGGCATGTATGAGGGCGACCGCTCCCGCAAGACCACGTTGGTGGAGCACGGGTTTCGCCTGCCGAGCGCGCTCGATAACCGGCCTCTGCGCTTTGATGAGTTCGAGCAGCGCATACCGCAGTTTGTGTACGTGAGCGCCACACCCGGCGATTACGAAGAACGGGTACAGCAGCAGCTGGTCGAGCAGATAATCCGTCCCACCGGTCTGCTTGATCCACGGATTGAGGTGCATCCCGCCAAGGGGCAGATAGAGGATGTGGTGGACGAGGCCCGGCTGCGCGTTGAGAAGCACGAGCGCGTACTTATCACCACGCTCACCAAGCAGATGGCGGAAGACCTGACCGACTATCTGCTCGACCGACAGATAAACGCCCGCTACCTGCACTCGGACATCGGAACCCTGGAGCGGATAGAGATACTGCGCGAGCTCCGCAAGGGGAGCTTTGACGTGCTGGTGGGCATCAACCTCCTGCGCGAGGGCCTCGATCTGCCCGAGGTCAGTCTCGTGGCTATCCTCGACGCCGACAAGGAGGGCTTCCTGCGCAACCGACGCTCGCTTATCCAGACGATAGGCCGCGCGGCGCGGAACGTCTCCGGCACGGTGTTGATGTATGCTGACAGGCTCACCGGCTCCATGGAGGTGGCCATAGAGGAGACGAAGCGCCGCAGGCAGCTCCAGAAGGAGTTTAATGAGGAACATGGCATAGAGCCGCAGACCGTCCGCAAGGCCATCAGCAACATCATGGACTATATAGAGATGGCGGAGCAGGAGACCGAGGATACCACCGAGGCTGTGGCAAGTGAGCTCGCGGCACTCGGCCGTAGCGAGGCCACGCGTATCATCAGCTCGTTGGAGGACGACATGGCCGAGGCCGCGTCTAACATGAACTTTGAACAGGCGGCAAAGCTGCGTGACCAGGCCGTGAAGCTGCGTGCGGCCCTTGAAGGCACCGACGAAACGGCCATACTGGACAGGCTACGAGAAAGCGCCCGCAAGGGTGGAAAGTACGGCACCCGTAAGTCGCGTGCACGGTCGAGGAAGTAGCAGGCAAGAGAAGTCAAAGGCAGCTGGGTCCCTCTGTTATTCTGAAGGAGCTGGCTACCAGGAAGGGAGAGGACCATGACAGTATTGAGATACGCACGTTGCTGTCTCCTCATCTGCGTTATCGCTGCCTTTGCGCTACTAACGGCTTCCTGTGCTGATCCCAATCAACAGAGTCCGTTAATTGAGCGCCTTGAATCGGTGAATCGCCCCTTTAACGTGGAGGGTAGTTCTGATGAAGGCGAGCCGGCAAGCACACCGGTGCAGCTGAACATCGTATCCATTGGCGACATCCTCATGCACTATCCC
>JAIRZP010000145.1 GCA_031267175.1 Coriobacteriales bacterium
ACCGCCTGGGGCCTGAGTCCTACGCCTTTTCATGTTGAGCCGTTGGAGAGCCCTTACTCCACGCCCGAGCTCATGGAGGAGTACCCGCTGCTGCTCACCTGCGGCGGGCGCTCCTACGAATTCTTCCACTCTGAGCACCGTCAGCTTCCTACGATGCGCGAGTTCCATCCGCTGCCCCTGGTCACCATCAACCCTGCCACGGCGGTAACCTACGGTATCAAAGACGGTGCCTGGGTCTGGGTGGAAAACGACAAGGGCCGTTTCAAGCAGATTGCCAAACTCAGCCCGGAGGTCAACGAGAAAACCGTGCACGCCGAGCATGGCTGGTGGTTCCCCGAGACCGAGCCGGCCGAGCCCAATCTCTTTGGCGTGTTTGACTCCAACGTCAACAACTGCACGCGGGTCATGCAGACCGGAGAGGGCGACATCGGTTCTTCCATCAAGAGCATGATCTGCAAGATCTATCCCTACCGCGAGGGCGATGAATTGCCCCAGGAGGTCGTTTCCACGCGAGGCTCCTGGACCACGACCATCCCGGGACAGCCCTAGCCCTGGTGCTCCGTCAGGGATTGGTGGGCACACACTGCGGATACGAGAAGAAGAAGATAGCAGTACGCTGGCAGATGGGCAGGTCGTAAGGCCTGCCCAAAGCTATCTCGTCATGGCGCTGCTTGTGGTATCGGGGGGTATCGTCTGCTCCCTTATCCAATGCAAGGCCGCAAGCATCCTGCCGGGCCTCTCTACTGAGTTTGGCATGAATACCTCCGAGGGCTCCCTCATGCTCTCCATCTTTACCTTTATGGGTATCATCTTTTCTATACCCGCAGGACAGACAATCCAGCACCTGGGTGCCAAGCGTGTCATGGTGGGTTCCGTCGCGGTCATGGTGGCCGGCTCGCTTCTCGGCAGCTTTGCGCCCGACGCGGTGATTTTGATAGTGTCGAGGGGCATTGAGGGCGTAGCACTCGTGTTCATCACCATAGCGGGCGCGGCCTTCATACGCGACAGCGCTCCGCCCGAGCGCATGGGAGCGGCCATAGGCATCTGGAGCATTTGGTTTGCGTCCGGCTCCTTTCTCGCCGGCGTTATCTCACCCACCCTCTATCATGTCCTCGGATTTCAGGCGCTCTGGCTCATCTATGCGGCGCTCGCGGTGGTGTCGGCCCTCGCGATACGCTTTCTGGTCAAGGCACCCAATATCGTGCACGCCCAGGTTGTCTCTGAGGCAGGAAAGCCACGGTATCGGGAGCTCCTTACCCGCAACGTCGTGCTGTTCATGCTGGTCTTTGCCGTCTACAACATCATGACCATAGCCATCGTCTCGTATCTGCCCGCCGTCTTGCAGAGCAAGGGATACGATGAGACCAGTTCGGGCCTCATCTCCACGATTCCGGTGCTCATGAGCATTGTGTCGGCACCACTTCTGGGCGTGCTGAGCGACCGGCTGGGCCGGGTCAAGCCGCTGATGTCGTTTTCCATGGCCGTGTTGGCCTGTACGGTGCCCGTGCTGTTTCTGGTGAGCGGCTGGGAGCTGTGGGCCGTGGCCCTCGTCTGCGGGGCCTTCGGGGCAGGCGGCGCGGGTGTCGTGATGCTGGGGCTGCTCGCCGTTCTGCCCCGCACAGAGCTCGTAGCCCTCGCGCTCGGCGTGTTCTCCACAATGCTGGCCCTGGGCATGACGCTCGGCAACTTTCTCGTTCCCCTGCTGCTGGGCCCGGACCTCACCAATCTGACCCTCACGGCCATCGTACTGTTCTGCATAGGCGTGGTGGGCCTGGTACTCTCACTGCTCTGCCGCTATCGCTGAGATCAAGGACGCTCCTCTTGGTTTGGATATCTTGCAGAAGCGACTCGGCAGGCTCCGTCTCTCCAGAAGGTTGACCGGGAGGTTGACCGTCCTGCCTTATTGGTGTGCCCGGCATGGGCGATGACTCGGGGGTGAAAGTCCCCTACAGGCTTGGCAGTGGGAACTGTTAGCTGAGGACAAGGGTGTCTGTCGTGAGGCAGAATCTTAAAGGTTGTCCTGAGGCAAACTCCCGAGCCGACGAACAGAAACCGTCTATAAGGCCGGAAAGGAGTGGATGAGGTTGCCAAACAAACTGAAGTCCCACACTGCCCGAACTCCTTACGGTAAAGACGGCGGCTACATGGGAGGAAAGTCATCGCTCTTACCCGGGGAGGTCTCACGGGGGGGCTCATAGCCTAGTACAAGACCGCCCCGCCCACTACTTTGAGGGCACACGCCACACCACGCACCACCATGAAGAGGATGCCGCACGTCACGAGACGGCGGTATTTTTGCGTTCGCACCCACTGTCATCCCGAGCGGAGGGTAGCCCTTACTTTGCCTCGGCGAGAGTAGCAACCCTCCCGTCTCTTAGGCAAAGTAAGAGCTACCCCGGAGTAGAGGGATCTTTGCGTGCGCCAGCGCGTAACCGCGCCAGGGGAGCCCGCGCTACAAGAGGAGGCTTCACCCTCGTCGAACTCATCGTCGTCATCGTCATTCTGGGCATTCTTGCGGCCATAGCGGTTCCAGCGCTCACGGGCTACATTGCTAAGTCAGAGGACAAGAATTACGAGATGCAGGCGCGAGACTTCGTGGTGGCCGTGCGTGCCGCCTACGGCGAGGCCTATGCCGAGGGCAGGCTTGACTCGGTGGACATCACCAATGGCTACGCCCCCGCCACGAACAAAAAGGTGTTTGATCTGGGTGTAGCCCCCTACGGCCAGCAGATCTTAAGTGAGGCGGCAAAGCTCGTAGGCATGACGTATCCCGTGGCTGTTGGAGTACCCGGCGTATCGTTCGTGCAGTTGCTGGCCTCTGACTCGCCTAACTCCACGATGCTCACTGCGGAAGGCTTCATCTGCGCGCTTCGTCCGGGTGGCTCCGGCGCACCTGCTGTGTACGTGACCTACGGTCTGCCCCGCCTGACCACCAATGTGTGGAGCGAGTATGCAGCCGCCGTCAACAGCGCTCCCTTCGACCCGTCCTACGGGTACCAGGTTTACCACTGGCCCAGCTAAGGCAGCCTGCAGGCGAGGCACTGAACGCTTGGCGGCGAGGTGTTGTGGTAAAAGAGCTAAGCAGACACATCCTTTGCCAAGACGACATCATCATATCACGCAGAGGCAGGTGGAGTTGCTCTGAGTTGCTCTGTCTACCGAAATCAAGCGTCAGTATCAGATTTTGAGCAGGCAATTCAGACATCGTAGACAGCACGGCGGTGGGCCACTTTGAATACGTAGACGGTGACCTTGCCATCATCGATGGTCGCAAGCAGTCGGTAGGTACCAATGCGATAGCGCCACTGCCCGGCTCTATCACCCGATAGCGCCTTTCCGATGGCACGGGGATTATCACATCCCTCAAGATGCTTGTTGATAGAGGCGACGATGAGACGCTGGGTTGCCATATCGAGCTTCTGCAACTGCCTGTCGGCCTTTTTTGAAAACACTACGGAGTATGCCATCAGAGGCCATACCTCGCCTTGATATCAGAG
>JAIRZP010000169.1 GCA_031267175.1 Coriobacteriales bacterium
GATGTCTGCGACCTGCAGGGGAATCCGCCGGGCCTCATCGGCAAACTGTGCCTCAACGGAGCGCGAAGCTCCCGGGAGCCGGAGTCGAGAAAACGGTTGTCTCTTTCTGTCTACCAACAGCGAATGTGCCACGCCTCGGCCTGCCCTGGTGGAAAGCTCTCCACGAAAATTATCATAGCCTGCACTCTGCAAAGGCACCAGTCCGTCGTTGGGTCCCTCGGCCAGCCTGATGAAGAGATAGGCAGCAAAGCTGGATACCTTATCATAAAAGCCATGGAGGCTGCTCGCAAACTGCTGGCTGTATAGAGGCGAGAGGCTCGGCTGCAGGGCATTGCGCTTTCGCATATATGAGGCCGTGAGATATTCGCAGGCACCAGTGAAGTTGGGGTTCTCATCGCCGTGCTTACGAGAGAGGCCGTTTATCACAAAGGCGAGAGGAACAAAGGCCGGCCTCACCCAAGAGAACAGCAGGTCAAGCGAGCGAAAGCCCTGGTGCGGAGTGGCAATGGTTGTGAGCGATGCCAGGGGAAGCTCATCTTCTGGAAGCAGGGTGAGAAGATGGCGCGCATCCAACCCACCCTTGGAATGGGCGATGATATTGATCTTCGTTGCACCGCTCTCAGCCAGTATTTCAGGCAGGCGCTCAAGAAGTTGCACAGCGTTGGTTTCCGGTGTGCCCCAGGCATCGTGTCTGCCAAAGTAGACCTGGGCACCATGTGCACGGAGGGCCTCGGGAATCCTCCCCCACGTTCGCTCCCTCGCTCCGTCACGTACCGCTGCGCCATGCACCAGAAGAAGCGGATACCGCGTGGCACAGCACCGGCTAACCTCAGGTGTCAAAGGCGCCGTGTTTCTTCCCCTGCCATTGTCTGTCGTAGTGCTGCTGTTCATGCTTGCTATTATGGCATATCTGCTGCTTGTGGCCTCTTAGCAACGCAACCAACCCTGCCACCAGCGCTCTATGCTAGAATACCCCTCATGAACATCGTAGAGCAGAGATATGATTTTCTCGTGGATATGCAAAGCCTTCCGGAGCTTGATGACACCATGTTCGAACGCCTGCTGTATAAGAGCTATCGTCATAAGGGCTGGCTGTGTAATTATCTGTTTGGAACGCTTGACATCGACCGATTCAGTCCAAGCCAGCAGTCCATCCTCAGGTGCTGTGCCCGCACATTCTACGGACGCGAGCTTCCATGACCGAGCAGGAATCCAAAAACCTGCTGCTCTCAGCCCTCTCGTCTTTAGACAACAAACTCGCAAAAGCAGGGAGTGACCCTGTTGAGATACGCATCGTAGGCGGCTTTGCCCTGATTCTCCGTGGTGTCAGAGAAACAGGGTTCACCCAGGACATTGACAGCATGACCAGGGATTTCGACCCGCAGGTCAAGCAGCTGATTGCGCAGACGGGCAGGGAGCTGGGCCTCAAGCTCGGCTGGCTCAATGCCGACATGGTGCTTGACGATCCAGAGGTCATCTCCATGATTGTCGGTGAGATGAACTTCGAGAACTTTGAGAGCTTTGATGATTACCGAGTCCTCCATGTGTCTGTGGCAGACCTGCCTACCTTGCTAAAGCTGAAGATCGTCGCAGCAGGCGATACGCTTCTCGTGCGCGATGACATAGAGCATGAACGTCATGCGCGTGACCTGGTTGCCTTGCTTAATGCTCTGGAGATCGACTCTGCCGAGAGTCTCATGAGTATTGCCCCCTTGTCGGCAGAATATCCGGAGTTACTGAACCTCCTTTTCTCCCAGCATGAGAGGCAGGATTGATACCCCAACTTTAGAGGCCTTTCTCTGTCGTACAACCTCACTCCGTTCGCAGTTTTTATCGCACTCAGATAATCTTCTGGCAAAAATCAGGGTCAAGCGCAACGGCTCGTGGTGCGATGAGCGTTGAGGGTCCTGTCTGTGAGGAATCAGGCAGAATGGGCAGATCGATCACTGCCTCAGGATGTCGAGCCCTCAACTCCTCAAAACTTCCCCATTCCAAAACACGCTGCGGACATGCTTCGATACAGGCTGGCTGCTCGTCGCTGCTCCACAGGTGAATACACATGTCACATTTTGCAGTTATTTCCTTGTCTGCAAGCCATTGCGGCACATCGTAGGGACACTTATTCATGCAGTTCTGGCAGCCAATACAGAGATCGTCATCATGCTGAACAGTCTCATTCTCTGCAATATACATGGCCCCGCTATACAAGGCTTCATCAGTGCGGAAACTCCCTTCCTTCCAATTGGGCGTTCCGCCGGTGGAGCCCAGGAGTGCTCTGTTGCCATAGGTATCGACGATGCGGGTGATTTCTTCAGCAATAGTGTCGAGCGCTTCTTCCCAGCTGATGCGCTGCCATTCATCCAGTCCACGGAGATGACCTTGCGAATTCTCTCCGCCTCCAGGCTTCCAGCTCTTGCGTTTCATAGGGTACTTCAGACGCGTAGGGCCGTACAGATCCATCCTTCTTGAGCGGCCACGGGCACAGGCCTTACGCAACATATTGCCGGGAGAGTCCTCATGGGTATCGTCTGATTTGAGACGCATGACGATTCCGTCAACAACATAGGCCTTCAAAAGACATTTGCCTCCACAGTGCGACCAGCAGGCCGCCGAAATCCATTCTCCCTCGGTGATTGGGTCGGTCTCGGTCGTAGTTTGCATGTTTGTGTTACTACATCCTTGCAGAGCGAGCGACGCAGCTACCAGAGCACTACCCTGGATGAACGCTCGCCGACTTAAGCCTGTTTTCTTAACGTCTTCCTGCACAACACCAGCCATATTTGCTCTCCTCCTTTGATTTTTCCATGTATTGATACTTCTCTGGACTGAGATAATCTCATTCTAGCAACCGAGAAATGCACGGTTCAATTTTTATAGGCTTAACATTTGGTAATGATGATTAACAGCGTACTTCAATTCAGCCCTCTCGTCTCTGGATTTAATCGCTGCCTCTCAAAGGATTCTGCTATTCCGGTGAGAACAGATTGAACAAGCTCAAAAAAATCTGCACTCGCCGCTTGACCTGTGGCAAATGTGGTACTATGGGTACCAGTTAACTGATACTAACTTTCGGAGTGCTGGATGCAGCTGCGCCAGGAAGCGGTATCAGACCACGGTGTAAGCAATTCGGGCATCAAAAAACAGAAAAAGACAGGAGGCTCATTGTGAAGCAGAACGCGAGAAACGGACTTTTGGTAGGAGCAGGATTCTTGATTGGCACGCTTGGCATCAAGGCCCTCACCAGCAAGCCAGCCAAACAGCTCTATGTGCAGGGTGTTGCCAAAGGCCTGCAGGCAAAGACCTGTTACGAGGAGATCGTAGAAGAGGCCAAGGCGCAGGTTGATGACATCGTCTCCGAGGCCAGCTATCTCAACTCCACAAGGGTCGGGGCAGACGGATGCGGCGCTTCCGACAAGGCATCAAACAAGGTATCCGACAAGATTGACGAAAAGCCAGCCGAGTAACACCCTATGAACTTCAGGACAAAAAACGAGGCTTCCGGCAGCCGAGCACTGTCCGGCTTACGGCGGTAGGCATGGACTTCAGGATAGCAAACGAGGTTCCCGGTCGTGTCCGGGTGCTGCTTGCCGGGCGTATTCCGAGCGAGGACGTGGACGCCTTCTATAAGGTACTGTACGAATGCCCTCTTACTGCCAAGGCATCGGTCTATCCCCGCATCGGCAGTCTTGCAATCTCGTATGCCGGGGGAGAAGGCCATCGTGAGGCGGTGCTCGCCTACCTCGCAGCCCTGGACACGGCGGCAATCGACAAGGCCCGGGCAAGCTACACGCTCTCACTCGCTCCCAAGGCCCAGAACCTTCTCATGGATATTGCGGTATTGGCCGGCTCTTATGTTGCTCGCCGCTGGTTTGTGCCCTGGCCCGTGCGCGCAGCGCTTACGCTCTGGCAGTTCAGACGCTTTCTGTCCAGCGGCCTCAGGTCTCTGGCAGAGTCCAGGCTCGATGTGTCGGTGCTCGACGCGTCGGCCGTTGCCGCCTCTCTCTTGCAGGGCGATGTTACCACGGCAGGGCAGACCATGTTCCTGCTCGATCTGGGTGGCACGTTTGAGACCTACACCAAGCGCCGGTCAGAGAACGAGTTCATCAACTCCCTGCTTGAGATTCCCGAGTATGTGCAAAAGCTCGTATCCGCACCCACCTCCACCTCCACCCCTGCGCTCACACCCGCAACCAGCAAAGAAGCCGTGCCAGCCAATGAAGCCGCACCCGCCGGAAGCAGTACACTCGCACTCAGCTCTGCCTCCCCCTCTACGGAAGAACTCACGGTTCTGGCAACGGATCTGGCCGTTGGCGACAGGGTCGTGGTGCGCACCGGCATGCCTATCTGTATCGACGGTACCATCGAGCGCGGCACGGCCATGGTCAATCAGGCTGCACTCACCGGTGAGTCGGTGGCAATCGAGCGGCTTGCCGGTGACGATGTGTTCGCGGGTACGACCGTGGAAGACGGCGAGATCGTTATCCGCGTGCGGCACAGCGCCCAGGAAACAAAGCTCCGTTCGATAGTCTCGCTGGTCAAGCATTTTGATGACTCAAAATCCGAGAGCCAGTCGCGCATGGGAGCAATGGCAAACAAACTCGTCCCCTGGAACTTTCTCCTGGCTGGCGTCGTGGGCTTGGTAACGCGGAGCGTCACGAAGGCCAGTGCCGCGCTCATGGTTGATTATTCGTGCGCCCTCAAGCTCACGGGGTCGATTGCGGTGCTGTCCGCGATGAACCAAAGCGCTCAGCTCGGTTTTACCGTTAAGGGCTCAAAGTATTTTGATGAATTTGCCAAGGCGGACACGCTGGTGTTTGACAAGACGGGCACCCTCACCAATGCTGTTCCGGAGGTGGCAGGGATTATTGCTCTGGAAGGCTGGGATGAGCGCGAGGTCCTCAGACTTGCGGCCTGCCTGGAGGAGCATTTTCCTCATCCGGTTGCGCGAGCGGTCATACGTGCGGCTGCTCAGCGCCATATCACCCACCGCGAACGCCATGCAGAAGTAGGGTACATCGTCGCCCACGGCATCGTCTCCTCCATCGAGGGCAAGCGCGTGGTGATTGGCTCGGAGCATTTTATCGTCGAGGACGAGAAGATAGAGGTGCCCCGTTGGGCCCGGCAGAAGATAGCCCAGATAACGGACGGCCACAGTCTCCTGTTCCTTGGTGTTAACGGCGAGCTTGTTGGGGTGTTGGCCATTGAGGATCCCATCAAAAGCCACGCGGCAGCACACATTCAACAACTCCGGGAGCTCGGCTTTAAGCGCGTGGTCATGCTCACCGGAGACACCAAACGCAGTGCGAGCAAGATAGCCGAGCAGGCGGGAGTGGACGAATACCAGGCCGATCTGTTGCCCGAGGACAAGCAGGCCTACCTGCGGGAGCTCAAAGCCCAGGGCTGCAGGGTCGTCATGGTGGGAGACGGCATCAACGATTCCCCGGCGCTTTCGCTTGCAGACGTGGGCGTGGCAATGGGGCAGGGCACGGCGGTGGCCAAAGAGGTTGCCGATATCACACTCATGGGAGGCGACCTGGGTGCGCTCGTAACCATGCGCAGGCTGAGCGTGGCACTCATGCAGCGTCTGGATACCGCCTATCGTGGCGTGATGGGCTTTAACTCCTTGTTGCTGGCCCTCGGTATCACCGGCATCATAACGCCCACGGCCTCTTCGCTGCTGCACAATGGTTCAACCATAGGCTTCAGTCTGGCAAGCTCACGGGCCTACCTGCTCGATGAGGATCAGTAAGCTCCCTGTAAACGGAAGGTGTCTATCAGACAGATGGCACACGCAAGCTAACGTCATACCCTTGGCTGTGGTACCATTCCAACAGCTGTGAAAACGTGTGTATCGCTTCTCGCTTGCCCAAAAGAGAGGATGGCCCCTATGCAACCCGTGGAAAGTATCAGCATCAAGGAGCTTACTGAGATGTCGGCCAAGATGTCCGAGCCTCTTGTGAAGGCTGTTGTCGATGTTGCACGCCGATCTCTCGTTGTCGACGCTGGCCTGCATGCAGATGAGGAGTTCTTTTTGCTCGAAGAAGGCTCTAAACAACAGGATTTGTGGGGCATCAATCTTTGGCCGGAGAACTTTGGCACCGATGACTTCGTGGAATTCGACTCTATGATAAACATACGCCCAGCGCAGGGAAACCGCTCGCGGGGAGTCGACGACCCAGAGGCCAGGATGACTGTCCAAGAGATCGTTGCGGAGAAGGTCCATGGCTGACTATCGGTTCGACCGTGCGCGCTGGGCTGAACTGTCTTTTGGGGAGCAGATGGGAAACATCGGCTCGGAGGTCGGTCGTGCGATTACCGCCCATCGTGCTGGTCGGCAGGAGAGGGAAGACCGTGCCATCGACCGTGCCATCGATCTTTTCGCTGCGACGACAGAGGTTCTGATGGGAACCCCGTATGCCTATCGGCTGAAAGAGGTTCTACGGGCACGCGACGAGTTCCTCAGATTGTTTTTCGACGGCACCTTCGAAACCGATGCCGAGGTCATCGAACGCTACTTCATGGACTTCGCTTTCATGGCAAGGGCGGGCCGGTAATCGGTGAGATGTCTTGGAAGGTCATACCATGAGTAAGAGCAAGGCTGTGCACAGACCTTGGTGGTGCTGGGTTTTAATAACCATAGGCCTCCTGCACAGCGTATTTTGCCTGTTGCTGTTTGTTCAAGGTATCAGTGAGATGGTCAGGTATATGAACCGTTCTGGGGCTACTGCGGTAGAGTGGCTCCTCGACTTTGGCATACGTACTCACGAAAGCAGCGATTTCAGCTACGCGACGATCATGTACGGCGCAGGCGGTATTCCACTGATTCCGTGCTTGGTACTGCTCCTCATAGGGACGAGGAGATCGCTTAAGGTCTTGAAGCTGTGTCTGATACCCTGCCTGCTCGTCTCCCTTGCGCCGACCGTGCTCTTTGCCGGGGTACGCTGTTTCAACATTGGATCTATCGGGTTCCTGCAAGCTGCAGGTATCGCGAACTTCCTTTGTGGCAGCATCGTAGGCTACCTCATAGTTGCTCTTATGCTGAGAAGGGGTAGCAGGCACTTGAAACAGGCTTGTGAGTAGCCTTGTTTAACTCACCGAGAGCAGTTCTTATTGTGTCGCACAGAAGATTACACAGATGGAACCGTCCCCGGTGTGCCCTCCCACTGCTCGCCGGTAACTCTTCAGCACCGGCAACTCTTGAAACTCTGTACCCAATATGGGGTAATTTAAGGTATACTTTGGGTACATCGCAGATACGGAAATTCAGCTCAGTTTGCTGTTGTTGGTGCAGCGAGCCTGCTGGCACGGGGACCAAGGCTAAGCCCGTGCAGGTTGCTGACTCAAAGAGAATAAAGAAAGGAGCGGCCCATGACACGTACAGCAGAAATCAAAATACGCGTTGAACCAACTTTGAAGCACCAGGCCACCGAGCTGTTCGGGGGTTGGGGTCTATCGCTGTCTGATGCAGTCTCACTGTTTTTGCATCAGTCCATAAAAAAAGGTGGAATCCCATTTGATGTCATAGACGAAGGCTGGGGATGGAGTCAACGCCTGGACAAATCCAAAGTAGCCGTCCACGAAATAGACCCGCACTATGGTCACGCCCTACTTCCCGAAGACTTGGATTTTGAGGGGGATGCAGCCTATGACAGGCTATCCCGATAATCTGCACATCTTTGGTATCTATCTGGCGAAGGTCTATTTTGACGACAAGCCGGATGTGTATAAGGTCAGGCCGGTAGTGCTTATTGACAAGGCCGAGGCTTTATTCCTTGTATTGAAAATTACCTCGAGCATTGTTCAGGGTGAACCCCAGTCATACTATCTCAACAATTGGCGGGAGTGTGGCCTTAACGTGCCATCATCTGTTGTCCTGTCGCATCTCTATCAGATACCGCCTGAAGATCTGTTTTGCGACAGACACCTCGGCAGTCTGTGCAAATCTGATATCCAAGCTATAAAGGTGCTGCTTGAAGCTTAGTTTACGCTGTATGAGGAACAATAGCGCCCTTTCTTACGCACCCAGGTACCTGCTGAGCGTCTCAAACACCTCGTCGAGATTGATGGGCTTGCCGATGTGGTTGTTCATGCCTGCTGCCAGACAGCGCTCGACATCTTCGCGAAAGACGTTGGCGGTCATGGCGATGATGGGTACTTCCTGCGCGTAGGGATGCTCCAGGCTGCGGATGCGCCGGGTTGCCTCCAGCCCGTCCATCTGGGGCATCTGCATGTCCATGAAGATCATGCGGTACCTCTGCGGGTCGCGCTCGAACATCTCCAGGGCCTCGGCACCGTTCTCGGCACAATCAATGGTGAGCAGGGTAGGCTCGAGTATCGTGAGCACGATCTCTCTGTTGATGTCGATGTCCTCAGCCAGGAGTATGGTTGTTCCCGCGTAGGTGCGCTCGCTTGCGCTGACGCTGCTGTTCGCACCCACACCAGCCACAGCACTGGCTCCAGCGTCTGTAGCATCACCCGCACCAGCGCCATTACCAGCCTCCGCACCGCCTGCACCAGCTCCTGCCTCAGCCGCGCTACCGCTCCCAGCTCCCGACCCATCAACTCCGCTGCTGCCAGCTCCGCCCGCTTTAGCGTCCACCGCCCTGAGCTTTACGGTAAAGGAGAAGGTCGAGCCCGCTCCCACCTCCGACTCGACCCAAATCCTGCCGCCCATCATCTCCACGATGTTCTTGGATATGACAAGCCCCAGGCCGGTGCCACCAAAACTGCGCGAAATACCCGAATCCGCCTGTTGAAACGAAGTGAAGAGCTGGGCCTGTTGTTCCAAAGAGATGCCAATGCCCGAGTCGCTTACCGTAAACTCCAACTCGTAGTTCTGCGTGTCCTCGTCGTACGCCGCAACACGGGCAGTGAGCTTGATGCTGCCTTCTTCGGGGGTAAACTTGACCGCGTTGGATAGCAGGTTGGTTATGACCTGGGCCAGCCGTTGGTCGTCGCCAAAAAGAACCGGCGGTATGGAGGGGTCGATGGCAACGGAGAAACTCTGATGCTTCTCCTCCACGCGGTAGGTGTTGACGGTGAGCACCTTCTGCACGAGTTTGTCAAACTCAAACTCTACCAGACTGAGGTCAAATTTCTGTGCCTCTATCTTGCTCATATCCAAAACATCGTTGATGACGCTGAGCAGATGCTTGGAGGCCTCGTCAATCTTCTGGAGGCTGTATTCCTTGGTCTCGGGATTATCGGCGCCCTGCGCAATGGCAGTCATGGCGATGATGGCATTGAGCGGCGTGCGCATCTCGTGGCTCATATTGGAGAGGAAGTCGCCCTTTGCACGGCTTGCCTGCAAGGCCTCGATGCGCGTCTTGACGAGTTCCGAAATATCCACGGCCACGATGATGACTCCCTGGCAGGCATCCCCGTCTTTTTGCGCAGGGTCGATAGTGACCTGGTAGATCCGCTCACGGCCATCGTTCAAACGTAGGTCATCCTCGCGGCTGTGCTCTCTCTGGTCCGCGATGACGTCTGCGCACTCTGCCGTCATACTGTGTATCCAGCTCTCAGGAAACAGCGGTGAGAATACCTCGGCAAAGGGCATGCCTACCAGCTCATTCATCACCGAATAGCCCAGCTCCTGCACGGTCTGGTCGTTGCCGAGCACAAAGCGCAAATCAAGGTCGAGCATGAAGATGATGCCCGGAATGTTCTTGAGCAGCAGGCGGTTGTAAAAGTTGAAGAGTTCCTTGGCCGCCTCATTGCTGGTGCGCAGCCGCTCTATCTGCTCATACATCTGACTGAGGGCGCGATAGTCGCGCTCCAGCTTCTTGTACTTGCGAGCAAGCTGCTGGTACTCTTTGGCGGAATCTTCGCTCATCGGCCCGGCCCTCTTACAAGGCGCACAGGGTAAAGGAGCAGTTGTGGAAGCGGTTGGTTGCCATGCCGTCTACGTAGCGCGTCGGGCAGATCTCGCCCAGGCAGTAGGCACCAGCCAGCGTGAGCCCGTCTGGCAGCAGCTCTTCAAGGATGGTTCCTTCGGCCTCTGACTCGGTACCCATGATAATGGCCCTGCCGCAGCAGGAGATGCAGAGCACGGTGGAATACTCATACTCGGG
>JAIRZP010000039.1 GCA_031267175.1 Coriobacteriales bacterium
GGTCTGGGAGGCAGCCCTGTATGCCGCTCAGCGCAAAACGGACAGACTCATCGCCCTCATAGACAACAACGAGCTCCAGATAGACGGCAAGCTGGCGGAGATATGCGATGTGGGCCGGCTTTCGGCCAAGTTCGAGCAGTTTGGCTGGTGGACGCGCGACGTTCAGGGCCACGACATCGCTGCCCTTCTCGAGGCGGTTCATGAGGCATACACCTGTTCCTTTGCGGGGCCACGGGTCATCGTTGCCCATACCGTCAAGGGCAAGGGAGTCAGTTTCATGGAGAACTCCTGCGCCTGGCACGGCAAGGCGGCCAACGCGGAGCAATGCCAGACCGCTCTGGAAGAGTTGGGGGTGGAGCAATGAGCAAGGGAGAACAGACTGCCCGCGCGGCAGGGAGTGGATCGGAGACTGCCCCGCGCATACCATCGGACACGCCCAGGAAGGCCACGCGCCAGGCCTATGGCGAGACCCTGAGAGAGCTGGTGCAGGAGGGCTTTGACCTGGTTGCCGTGGACGCCGACCTCTCCGCCTCCACGACGACCGCGAAGTTTGGCGAGGCCTACCCGGAACGCTTCTTTAACGTTGGCATAGCCGAGCAGAACATGGTAGGCGTTGCCAGTGGCCTCTCGCTTACCGGCAAGACGGCCTTTACGGGCTCCTTTGCCATCTTTGGCACCGGTAGGGCCTACGACCAGATCCGCAATACGGCCTGTTATTCCAATCTCAACGTGGTCATTGCCCCCACGCACGCGGGTATCAGCGTGGGCGCGGACGGCGGCTCGCACCAGATGCTTGAGGATATTGCCCTCATGCGGGTACTGCCGCGTATGCGCGTGCTGGTGCCGGCGGACTACCTCAGTGCAAAGGCAGCCCTGCGTATTGCCGCCGAGACGGGCGGCCCGTTCTATGTGCGTCTGGGCAGGGCACCGGTGGCTCAGATCTATGAGCGGACAGACGGCTTTGCCGTGGGCCGTGCGCGGGTGCTCCGCGAAGGCAGTGATGTCAGCCTCATCGCCTGTGGAACAGAAGTCGAACAGGCCCTCGCTGCCGCCGATCTGCTTGCAGAGTCCGGAGTGTCCGCCGAGGTCATTGACGCATTCTGCCTCAAGCCTCTGGACGAGGAGACCCTTCGCAGGAGTATCGCCAAAACAGGCGCTGCGGTGAGTTGTGAGGAGCATTCGGTCATCGGGGGGCTCGGAGCCGCTCTGGCCACACTCCTGGCAGAGCATCCCGGCATACTGAAGAAGCCGCTGCGCAGGGTAGGTGTTCAGGACAGTTTTGGTGTGTCCGGTCAAATTGACGAACTGTTTGCAAAATATGGTCTCGATGCGAGATACATTCATGATTGTGTGGTAGAATGTCTCTCGTGATTTCGCGACTCCAGCTGTAAACACGATTAAAACGAACGGAGATGAAGTGACTGATCAACTCACGCCAGACGGTTCAGCGTCTGAGCAAATTTTGTCGTCGCAGCCCGCCCCTGGCCTTTCCAACCCCGTAGACCCTGCTACGGCAGAGGCTACGGAAGCAGCGCAGAGCGCACAGCAGGCTGTGCTTGACAGTATCTTCAATAAACAGGGCAGCGGTGTGCAGTTTGGCTCCCTGTCTGTTGCAGAGTCTCAGGGAGCAGCTCCCGCTCCCGCTCAGACAGGGGCTATTCCGCTCCCTACCGTGGGGGCATCCGGCTCTCTCACGAGGACAGGCGCTGCAAACACGGGGCAGCTCGGTTCCCTGCAGCCGGGGGGCACGGGCGGTTTTACCCAGGTCGCGGCGTCGCCTACCGGGAGCATCCCCTTTCTGGCTGACGAGGACGATGTGCCCGGCCAGACCGAGAAACCCAGCCTCCCCGTGGTCAACGCCCGGCCGATAATCCTCTTCGACCGCGTGAGCAAGGTCTATCCGGCCCAACCCAACAAACCCGCCCTCAACAACATCTCCATGACCATATCCTCGGGCGAGTTCGTCTTTCTCGTAGGGCATTCCGGCTCGGGCAAGTCCACCTTTATCCGCCTCATCAACCATGAGTTCACGACGTCTTCGGGCCGTTTGATGGTAGCGGGGGAGGACCTCTCCACGATAAAACGGTGGCGCATCCCATATCTTCGCCGCAACATCGGCTGTGTGTTCCAGGACTTCAAGCTCCTGCCTAACAAATCGGCCTTTCAGAATGTGGCCTTTGCGCTCGAAGTCATCGGCAAGTCCAAGCACATCATCCGCACGCAGGTGCCCGAGGTGCTGCGCCTCGTGGGACTGGAGGATAAGACCAACAAGTATCCCGACCAGCTCAGCGGCGGTGAGCAGCAACGCGTCTCCATTGCGCGCGCCATCGTCAATCGTCCTCCCATGCTGATTTGCGATGAGCCCACCGGGAACCTTGATCCTCAGACCTCGCTCGGAATCATGCGGCTCCTCGACCGCATCAACAGGACCGGCACGACCATTCTCGTGGCCACGCACGATCGCGAGATGGTGGATTCCATGCGAAAGAGGGTCATAGCACTGGAAAACGGCTTCCTCGTCCGCGACGAGGATAAGGGGGTGTATGGTCTCGATGCGTAGCCTTATCTACTTCATCAAAGAAGCACTGTCCAATTCCAAAAAGAACTTCGGCACGACCTTTGGCGCGGTCGTTACCATCTTTCTGTCGCTTCTGGTCATCGGCGTGTTCATGGTTACCAGCATGGTCATAGAGAAGGTCGTGCAGAGTATCGAGAGCCAGGTATCCATCTCCATCTTCCTCAGCGATGAGGCGAGCGAGGGCAACGTTAGCTCTCTCACCAACTACATCAAGTCCATGCCCGAGGTTGCGACGGTGATCTACGTCGATAAGGAGCAGGCGCTGGAGAACTTCAAAGAGATGGTCAGCTCCGGCATTGCCGAGCAGCTCGACGGCAACCCCTTACCAGCCTCTCTGGAGGTAGAGCTGAGTGACCCCGAGCAGGTCCAGAGCGTCGTGGATGCCATCCTGGCCGAGCCGGTGTATGCGCAGGTCTGTGACAACCCCGAGGATCCCACCGACTCTATCCGCTATGGACAGCAGATAGTCAACCAGCTCTTTGCCGTTACGGACATCATCCGAATCGTCTGCATCGTACTTGTGGTCATGCTGGTATTTGTAGCCCTCGTGTTCATCAATAACACCATCCGTCTGGCCATCCTCGCACGCCGCAAGGAGATAGCCATCATGCGGCTTGTGGGTGCCTCAAACGGCTTTATCCGCGGCCCCTTCCTCATGGAGGGTGCCCTGCAGGCACTCATAGGCGCAGGCCTGGCCGCCTTCTGTATCCATCTGATGGCCTCGCAGTTCCTACCGCAGCTGAGCCAGTTGCTCTCCTGGCTCCCTATTGATTATGCCAGCATGCAGCTCTGGCAGGTCTACCTGCTCCTGCTGGGCGTAGGCCTTGTCATCGGCCTCTTTGGCTCCGCCTGGGCCATGCGGCGCTATCTCAAGGTGTAGGGAGGGGAAGCCCGCAGCATAACATGCTCCTGTCAGGCTGCTCCCTTCTCAAGAAACGGTCAGACTGCCTCTGCGAGAAGAGAAATCTCGCAAAGTCCTTCGCGGTACGCAGGAAATCCGCTGATGGGATCAAAGACGCGCGGGATAAGCTCGTTGACATTGGCTTCCGGCCACCCGTGGTGCATATCCATCATGCCGGGGAACAGCGTGTTGGTAATCGACAGCCTGGCAGTTATACCCTTTGTATTCGTGGGAGAGGTAATACGGACGTAATCGCCGTCTTTGAGATCGCGTGCGTTGGCATCCGTCGGCCCGAGGAATACGGTTGGTTCTGGCAGATAACGCACCAGCCAGGGCAGTGTACGGTCAAGAGAATGACAGAAATAGGGCACGCGTGAGCCGCTTGACAGAATCAAGGGAAATCTCTCTGCCATATCCGGGGTGGACACGGGACTCTGATACGGTTCTCGGTAAAGGGGCAGCGGTTCAAAGCCGCGCTCCCGCAGGTATTCTGACGCAAACTCCACCTTACCACTGGGAGTTGAGAAACCTGGCTTGCCATCTTTGCGCAGCAGCCCCAGTTCCCATTTGCGAAACTGGATACCGTTTTTCAGAGGGATGGGCACACCGTCCGGTGAGGCCAGTCGTAAATCCTCAAGGCTGGGCTGACTGGGGCCTCCGGCTGTCCTGAGCACTTCACGGAGCATCTCGGACTCTGCTTCTTCTCCTCCGTTCCAAAAGGACTGCCCGAGTCCCAGAGCGGTGCCGATGTCGGCGCAGATGCGATAGTCACTCCGCGCTTCTCCCTGCGGTTTTACGGCGGCCTCCCGCAGGAAGAGCTTGCGCCCGACAAGGGAGAGGGGTGCGCTTCGTTCAAGCGGCATGGCGGCAGGAAGCAGCATATCAACGTAGTCATGTGTGGAAGGACGTATGCGAAAATCGGCTGCTACCACAAATTCCATATCCCTGAATGCCTGCTGATACTCGTGGGTCTGTGGCCACATCATCGTGTTAACGCCCAAAAGCACCGCGGCACGCAGTTCCCCGGACTGGACGTACTCTGGTAAGTGGTTGATCTGAAAACAACCATCGCGGTCAGCGTCGGCCCAGACAGGAAAATGCCGACGATCAAGACGGAGCCCGTTAAGATCCGGTAAGAGCTCATGCACCCGCGCAAAGGGAAAGGAGCCGCCCCACATGTCTATCTCCAGCGGCTCATTGACAATAAGGTGGCCACCTTCAACATCAAGGCTCCCCGTGAGCGGCACCAGGAGAAACATGGCACGGAAGTTGTCTGTGCCGTTGGTATGATGCGGAAAGGCCGAGGAGGACTTGATGGTGATGGGCGCGCCGTTTTCTACGAGAATATCTGCTGCCTGTTGGAGACGCTTAGCTGAAACACCTGTGATGCGTGCGGTGGTTTCCCTGTCATAGTGAGCGGCAAGCTCTCGATATTCCTCAAATCCGTGGGTCCACCGGGCAACGAACTCCCTGTCATAGGCACCCCGCGAAATAAGCTGATCGGCAAGGAAGAGGGCGATGGCACCGTCTGTGCCCGGCCTGAGCTGAAGATGCACGTCGGCAAAGTTTTCGGTGGTTGCGGTCACGCGCGGATCGATGACAATGTATTTGATGTTTGAGAACTCACGAGTGGTTTTGAGACGGTCATAGGAGAACGCGGCAGACGTACCGGGATTATGGGCCCAGAATATCGCGACCTTGGTATCGTTAATATCCGGTGGTGGTCCCGGTACGAGTGAG
>JAIRZP010000223.1 GCA_031267175.1 Coriobacteriales bacterium
ATACTGCGTGCGTTTAACCTGGCGAGTGTTACGGTGTCTACAGCAGCCGGCAAGCATGAGATTCCCGGCCTGGACACGGCCACAGCCGAGCAGCTTCGGAACCGGGCAGCCGAGCTTGCCCGCATTGCGCAGGAGGATGTTTAGATATGACAAAGCACGTCCATCACAGTTATATCTGGCTCAGCTTGTTGCAGGCAGCGTTTGCCGTATTCATTGCCTTGGTCTTTACCGCAGTCCCCATTTTGCTTGAAGAAGGGGCGCTCGAAGAAGTCTTTGGAGGCACTGCGCCGAGGGGCGAGCTTATCGCCTTAGGCATTGCGGTGTTGTGCGTCGTCGTACTGGGCTTGACGGCGCTCATGGCTACGCTCAGCTATCGCAATCTCTCTTACGAACTGGGGGAGGAGGAGTTCAACCTCTACTCCGGCATCATCAGCAAGAAGCGGGTGCACGTGCCCTATCAGCGCATCCAATCGGTCAACCAGAAGGCGAGCCTTATCCAGCGCATACTCGGTGTGTGCACGGTCAACATCGATACGGCCGGCGGGGCATCCAATAAGGCAATCACCGTGCCCTACCTGCAGAACACCGAGGCAGAGCGGCTGCGCTACGAGCTCTTCGCCAGAAAACAGGCCCTGCTGAGCGGCAGTGCCGGGGTGCAGGTCACAAGCGGCCTTGCATCGGCAGGCTATCCTTCTGCTGCCCACTCTCTGCCACCGTCCGGCGCACCATTCGGTCCACCGATACTCTCGGGTCAGGCTGTGGCTCCAGCCCACTCTGGCCTGCCCCCACAAAACGTGCTTGACGCACCAGCACAGATCATGTCTGACCTGCGCGGTGTCTTTGGCAACGACGCGCTCGACACCGGCGCCGTGACCTTTCAATATGGCATGACAAACAGGGAGCTGTTTCTCACCGGTCTTTCCAACAAGACGGGGTTTGTGCTGCTCGTGCTGTCTGCCTTTGCCACGCTGGCAAGCACGGGGGCGATGTTGCTGCAATCCGCACTCGTAGAGGTGGACTATGAGCGGGGCCTGAGCTTTGCCGCCGAGCTTGTCTCCTCTCCTGTTACAGCCGGTCTCATCATAGGCGGTGTGGTCGCGGCCCTGCTGGTGTTCTGGCTCATCTCGATAGGCAGCACCTGCCTTGCCTATGGGGGCTTCAGGGCCACCCGACGCGGCAGCCGCATCGAGGTCGAGCGAGGCCTGCTCCAGCATCACTTCCAGGGTGTTGACATCGACCGCGTACAGAGTGTCATCATCAAACAGAGCTTTGTTCGCAGGATCTTTGGGTATTGCGAGCTCAGCCTGGGCAAGATCGACGCGCTCGCCGCAGAATCCAATAATCAGCAGCAGACTATAGCCCTGGGCCTTGTCGTGCATCCGTTTTTGAAGCTCAGCCGCGTGCCTGAGATACTCGCCGGGCTGGTCCCGGAGTTTGACGGCCTCCCCACCACCACGCGGCCGGTAGCAAAGCAAGCGCTCAGGCGCGCCCTGATCAGACGGGCTGTTTTGGCGGGAGGAGGATTCTGGCTCTCGGTTGCGCTCGCGGCTGCCTCCCTCTGCGTTGCCCTGTTCGTCATGCCCGCGCTTGAAGCCCAGGTCGCTACAGGAGCGTGGGGCGAGGCAAGGGAGCTACGGGGAGCGGTGGAGCTCTACGCTACGGTAGCCCTTGTCCTTTGTGCGGCGCTCTGTCTCCTGCTCATGGTGCTCGACGTCGTAGGGGCCGTGCTCTGGTATCGTGGCTCAAACTATGCCTACAACAGGCACTTTCTCCAAGTGACCAACGGAGGCTTTTCGCGCGAGTGCGTGTGCCTGCCTCGCAAGAAGATTCAATACGGGGTCACCAGAACCAATCCCTTCCAGCGCAGAGCCCAGGTCAAGACGATTAACGCCCGCACGGCAGCCGGCATAGGCGGCACCACCGTAAAACTCAGGGATGTCTACGAAGCCGAAGCAAGCGAATGGCTGGACTGGGTAAAGCCGCGAACGTGACCTTGCTGAGGGAAGAGGCCTCTAACAGTGAGTAACAAAGTTATAGATTTGCCGCAAAAATTACTGGAGGTTTTCGCCCTGTTGAAAACCAATAAGCATCTTGACGTTTGACCCAGTCCTAACTTACTATGTAGAGAGGCATTTTGATCTTATCGCTTATGCGTGTTGATATTACATACCGGGTGGCTGCCTTTTGGGTGGCCTGGCCTGGGCTATCATGAGCTGTGATCATCATGCCGGATGCGCATCCGGCTTTTCTTGATTGGGCTGGATATCTGCATCTCAAACGACTTGAACACTTGAAACAGTAAAACACAGAAGAGGTGTAACACATGGGAATCGAAACTATTATAGGCGTGGTTGTCGCGTTGCTTGTTGGTGCTGCCATAGGCTTTGTCCTGGCGCGGTACGTGCTCAAAAGCATGGCAAAGAACGCGGCAGACAATGCGGAGCAGATCCAAAGCGATGCAGAAAAACAGGCCGACATCATCAAGCGCGAGGCCAAGGCAGAGGCCAAGGATGCTGCCTATCAACTCAAGCAGGAGGCCGAGAAAGACGCGGCCGAGCGCCGCAAAGAGGTCAAGACCCTCGAAAACCGGCTCATCCAGCGCGAGGAAAACCTCGACAAGCGCGCCGACAGTCTTGACTCGCGCGAGCACCAGATATCCTCGATGGCAGGCCAGGTGGAGAAGAAGGATCGCGACCTTTCCGCTGCCCTGGAGCAGGCAAACACGGATCTCCAGCGCATCGCCAACATGAACGAGAGCCAGGCCCAGGAGGCGCTCCTGGACAGCGTCAAAAACGAGGTAACGCATGAGGCCGCTGCCATCATCCGCGAGAGCGAGCAGCAGATACGCAACGAGGCTGACAAGAAGTCGCGCGAGATACTCTCACTCGCTATCCAGCGGGTAGCCGCCGACCACGCCGCCGAGCACACGGTGTCCTCCGTCAGCATTCCTTCCGACGACATCAAGGGCCGCATCATTGGCAAAGAGGGCCGCAACATCCGTACCTTTGAGCAGATAACCGGCATCAATCTCATCATTGACGATACGCCGGAGACGGTGACGGTATCGAGCTTTGACCCCGTGCGCCGCGAGATTGGCCGCATTGCGCTGGAAAACCTCATTGCCGACGGACGCATCCACCCTGCCCGTATCGAGGAGATGTATAACAAGGCAACCAAGCTCGTAGAACGCGAGGTAAAGGAGGCCGGCGAGGCCGCGGCCTTTGACACCGGTGTCTTGGATATTCACCCCGAACTGATAAAGACGCTGGGCCGGCTGCGTTATCGCACGTCGTTTGGCCAGAATGTCCTCAATCACAGCTTGGAGGTTGCCTATCTTGCCGGCGTTATGGCTTCGGAGTTGGGGCTTGACCCCACGCAGGCAAAGCGGGCCGGGCTGCTCCATGACCTGGGCAAGGCCATCGATCACGAAAACGAGGGCTCGCATGCGGTGATTGGCGCCGACCTGGCCCGCCGTTTTGGCGAAAAGCCCGAGATCGTTCACGCCATTGAGGCCCATCACGCCGACGTGGAGCCCTCTACGGTACTGGCCGTGCTCATTCAGGCTGCCGATGCCGTCTCTGCCGCCCGTCCCGGTGCGCGCCGCGAGAGTGTCGAGAGCTACATCAAGCGTCTGGAGCAGCTCGAGGGCATTGCCAACGCCCACGAGGGTGTTGAAAAGACCTTTGCCATGCAGGCCGGGCGCGAGATTCGCGTGATGGTGGAGCCCTCCAAGATAAACGATGATGAGGCCAAGGTGCTGGCGCACGACATTGCCAAGCAGATAGAAAGCGACATGCAGTATCCCGGCCAGGTCAAGGTGCTCGTTATCCGGGAGAGCCGCGCCGAGGACATAGCCAAATAGCGGCAGGAAGCGGCTGCGAATGCACGCCCGCCTGCGTTCGCTACTGTGTTCGTGTCTGTGCCCATTGTCCAACGACCACCCAGCAAGCGGCTGCGAGAGATAAGCAATATGCCCGACGACCAGCTCATAGAGTTTGTAGAACAGCTCTCCGGCGAGGTGCATCTGCGTGTTGAGGAGAGCCTGGGCAATGGCTTTGTGCGCCTGCGCAGCGCTGAGGCCGAGCGGCGTCAGGCCAAGCACGACATCCAACACATCGAGGACATCGTCATAGAGATGCTCCGCAACGCCCGCGACGCAGAGGCAAACCAGGTCTTTGTGGCCACCCATCGCGAGGATGCCCTGCGCTCCCTCGTCGTCATTGACGATGGCAAAGGCATTCCGGCCGACCTGCACAAGAAGGTCTTTGAGCCGCGCGTAACCTCAAAGCTCGACAGCATGATAATGGACAGCTGGGGAGTACACGGGCGCGGCATGGCGCTCTACTCCATTGCTTCCAATGCGGAGAAGGCACTCGTAAAGGCCTCTGCTCCCGAACTCGGGAGTGCTCTTGTTGTAGAGGCCGACACCGAAAAGCTACCTGAACGGAGCGATCAGTCCACGCTGCCCGAGCTCCGCCGAAACAGCCTGGGTGCGCTGGAAGTGGGCAGAGGCCCGCATAACATCGCCCGCACGGCGGTGGAGTTTGCGCTTGCCGAGGAGCAGGCCCTTGCCGTCTACCTCGGCTCACCTGCTCAGATTGCCGCAACACTGCTGGACTTTGGGCAGCGGAGCCTCAAACGCGAGGAACTGCTTTTCTGCAAGGATGTCAGGATGCTTCCCATTGTGCAGCGTCTGGCCCCCGCGGGTGATTCCGCCGAGCTGCAGAACAGCTGCGCCGATCTGGGGCTCTGCATCTCCGAGCGCACGGCGCACCGCATCCTGGCAGGCCAGATTGAGCCGCTTGAGCCGCTCGTCAAGAGTATCCTCAGCTCTGCCAAGGCCGCCCGCGTGAGCAAGGGCCTGCCGCTCAAGGACAGCCGCGGCCTCCAGATAGCCCAGGAGGACTCCGAGCGCTTTGCGCGGGCGCTGGAGACCGCCTTTGAGGTACTGGGAGACCGCTACTATCTGAGCCTCGTTGACCTGCCTCGGGTACGCGTCAAGGGCAACAGCATTACCGTACGTTTTGACATAGAGAAGGACTGAGCGCGCAGCCGACAGTTGTGTTACACTAACTGACTGCACACGAGCACTATCATCTGGTGTACGTCGGGATAATCAAGTGTACGGTATGCTTGGATACTGAACGGCGTATGGACGGCTTTTTTGAAAGGAACAGCAATGGATGAGACTGGCGTTTTGACTTTGGTTGATGAACTCTCCGACCTCATCGAAGATGGCAAACCAGCATTGGGAAACAGAGACCGCCGCAGCATTGACGTGGGTCCGGCCCTCGATATCCTCGACGAGATACGACAGGCCTTTCCCCAGGAGTTTGCTCAAGCGCGTCAAATCGTGCGCGAGCAGCAGAATATCCTGGAGGACGCCGAGGTGGAGGCAAACCGCATCCTTGAGGATGCCCGTAACCAGGCCCTCACGGTTGCCAGTCAACAGGAGATCGTGCGCATTGCTCAGCAGCAGGCGGAGAACGTGCTTGCCGATGCCCGTGAGCAGGAGCGCGAGATGCGTGCAGGGGCCGAGGACTATGCCGACACGGTCTTCTCTCATATAGAGAGCACCGTCACCCAGATAAACGAGAACGTGCGCAGGTGTCGCGAAAGGCTCAACAACAAGTCTGCGCCGCGTCAGTAGCGTCAGAAAAAGGAGGCCGCTGCGAGCCTTGCGCGCAAAAGGCCTCGGGAGTTGCCATGCATCTTGACCCCCTCTTTATCCAGGTCTTGCCGCAGTTGCGCACGCTGGGCAGCACCCAACAGGCCCAGGGTGTCTTGCCTGTGTCGAGCATCGATATCGGGCATCGCCACTTTGAGTTGCCCGAGGGCATTGCCTACGAGGCAAGCCTTGCCAATACCGGTGAGGGCGTGCTCTTAAGCGGCACGGCTTCGGCTGAGCTTGCCACGAGCTGCGACCGCTGCCTGGAGCCCGCCGCCCTGCAAATAACCGGCGAGATACAGGGCTACTTCCTCTTTCAAAAGCCCCGAGGGGAGCGAGACCAGGGCCTTGAAGAATACGAGGCAGTTGACGCAAAGGGCCGCATAGACATTGCGCCGCCGATACTCGCCGCCATCGTGTTTGAGATACCCACCGTAACGCTCTGCCAACCCGACTGCGACGGTGGCAGCACCCAAGCCAGTGCCGCCGAGCCGCCTGACGATGCGCCAAGCTCGGAGGCTCCCTCACCCTTTGCCGCTCTTAAGGACTTCCTGTGACCGGGAGCAGCCTGACGCAAGACGGCTTTAGCTCAAGCTATACTTCGGAGGGCCTGCGCAGCACCCGAGAGTCAAAGTTGGCGTATTGGGGCGTTGCCCTGGGCCTTCAGGCTGTTGACGGCTTGAAGCCTTCACCCAAACTCCTGGAGCTTGTTGATCGTAATGTCAAGGGCGAACTCGACTACAACGAGATTCCCGAGCTGCTACGCGCGTACTATGATAAGGCACCGGGAGCTGAACTCACGCACAGGCAGGCGGAGGCCGACTTTGCCAGCGCACGCATCAATGAGCTCTATCAGAAACCGGGCTTTGATCTGAGCGTTGAGGCGCTTAAGGACTATCATCGGCATATATTCCAGGACACCTTGCCAGACGCGGGAGAATACAAGCAGACGGAACTCTGGAAAAAGGAGCCGGTCCTCTTTGGTGATACGGTTGATTATCTGCCTCCTTCGGCTGCCCAGCGCATGCTCCAAGAGGCTCTCAACACCGAGCGCGAGACTGGCTGGAACGACAGTGCGCCGGCATCGGTTGTTGAGCGCATTGGCAGCTTGACTAAGAAACTCTGGTTCGTGCACCCCTTCAGCGAGGGCAATACCCGCACAGTGGCCACGTTTGTGGGCAAATACCTTGACAGCCTCGGCTATAACGTCGGCAATGATACGTTCAAGGCCCACTCGCTGTACTATCGCAACGCCCTGGTACGTGCCTGTTACATCAATCTGCCCAAGGGCATCAAGCCAGAACAGCTGTATCTCACCAGGTTCTACGAGAACCTGCTCTACAACGCGCAACACGTCCTACGCAATCGCGACCTCTTTGTGCTGGAACTTGCCCCAGACGAACAGAAGCAACGCATCGAGGCCCTCAAAGCAGAATCGATCTAGCAGTCTGCTCAATCAGGCAATCAAAGTCTCAAGCTTCTCATCAAGCCAAAGCTCTATAACTGCTTGACGGGGAGAGCCTATCCGCACCGCTTCTCTATCCAGAGAAACAAGCATCTGCTTAGGCAGGCTGACACTGATCTTCTCCTGTTCCAAGCCAGGGCGTGTTGTTTTGCTCACATCGAAATACTGGAGAATATCTTCCTCGCCTTCGTCAAAGATCTTATCAAACTCCTCTGCGCTAATTATCTTTGTGCTCATAAAGTCTCACCTCATTTGATCGTGCCCTTCTCACTGAGATTATCCTGATAGCACCATTTCTTTCGGTGTAGATAGCTGTATAGAGCTTCTCATGATACTTGGCAGTCGTCATTATTCTCGATTCTCCAATGAACTCTGATGGAGTCTTTGTTCGATTGGTATCCTTCCAAAGCACTTGAGCTTCCTCAAAATCGATTCCATGCTTTTGCTTGTTGGATGCACTTTTGATGTAATCGTATTCAAACGCTGATTCGTTTTGAGTAGGACCAGGTGATTCTGTCGGTGATTCTGTCATGTCGTCGATTATACCAGTAAAGAGGGGAGAGAAGGAATAGGGTGTGCTGATTGCTGCTCCCGCACTCCTTCGGCATTATCTGTTACAATAGACCGGTTCGTCTCAAGGAGGCTTGGCCAGAAGGGCCGGAGCCTCGACATTTCACATGCCTGGGGACTGAATGCGCTTGTGGCCGCGCGTGCGAGTTTGAGCGGAGCTTACCGGTGATGCTCAAGCAACAACGTAAGCGGTTGCGCAGGAGGGTTGAACCGGGCAGAGGGAGAGCGTAGCTCTCGTTAACAAAAAGGAGTACGTATGGCAACAAAGATAAATGTTGCGTCGCTCATCGACGCCGGTGTGCACTTTGGGCATCAGACACGCCGTTGGAACCCCAAGATGAAGCCCTATATCTTCACCTCTCGCAAGGGCATTCACATCATCGATCTCAAGCAGACCCTTATCGAGTTGGACACGGCCTACAGCTTTTTTAAGGAGCTCGCCGAGAAAAACGGTACCGTGCTCTTTGTGGGCACCAAAAAGCAGGCCCAGGAACCCATACAGTTTGCCGCCGAGCGCTGTGGCATGCCCTATGTCAACAACCGCTGGCTGGGCGGTATGCTCACCAACTTTGTTACCATACGCTCGCGCGTTACCTATATGGAGGAGCTTGAGGCCATGGATGAGGACGGCCGCATGGCGTCGCTCCCCAAGAAGGAACAGGTGCTCCTGCGCAAGAAGCTGGCCAAGCTTCAGGCCAACCTTAACGGCGTGCGCAACATGACGGCTACTCCCCAGGCCGTGTTTGTCGTGGATACCAAGCGTGAGGAGATTGCCGTGGCCGAGGCCCGCAGGCTCAACATCCCGGTCATCGGCATCCTCGACACCAACGCCGACCCGGACGAGGTCGTCTATGGCATTCCCGGTAATGATGACGCCATCCGCTCGGTAAGCCTGATTACCAACTGCGTTGCCAGCGCGATTGTCGCGGGAGCCGCAGACGAGGTTCTGAGCGAGGCCGAGATGATTCTCGACGAGTCCGCCGCCGTGCCAGCCGCTGTTGCACTGGATTTTGGTGCTCCAAAGCCCGCTGAGCCCGAGCCCATCACCTTCATGGCAGGCAGCGAGGCTCCCGCACCAGACGACGCAGCCTCCCTAACAGACATCAAGCCCGCCCCAACAGACGCTAAGGCCTCCCTGGTAGATGATGAGGCCCTCGCAACAGATAATGAGGCTCCCCAAGCGGAGCTGGTGGCAGCAGCCACGATAGAAGAAACCCCGGCAGAGATTGTCGAAGAGGTAGCAGAGGCTACCGACGAAGTTAAGGAGTGAGTAGTATGACAGAGATTAGCGCCAAGCTGGTTAAGGAATTGCGCGAAATGACCGGTGCCGGCATGATGGAATGCAAGAAGGCCCTCACCGAGGCCGAGGGCGAGGTAGACAAGGCCGTAGATGTGTTGCGGACCCGTGGCCTGGCCGCCGCCGCCAAAAAGGCCGGCCGTGCTACCAACGAAGGCCTCATTGTGGTCAAGGTCGCCGATGATGCAAAGAGCGCCGCGCTCGTGGAGGTCAATTGCGAGACCGACTTTGTCTCTCGCAACAGCGTCTTTGCCGGTTTGGCCGAGAGCATTGCCGCGGCTGTGCTTGCGGGCGATCCCTCAGACCTTGAGGCCTTAAACGAGCTCAAGGTAGAAGGCACCACCGTCAAGGACCTTCTCACCGAGGGCATCCATACAATTGGCGAGAATATCCAGGTGAGCCGCTTCAAGCGACTTTCTACCAACAAGGGTGCCTTTGCCTCCTATATCCACGGCGGGGGACGTCTGGGCATCGTCGTGCAGTTTGACTTTGACAAGCCTGAGACCGGCCAGAGCGCGTCCTTCAAAACGGTAGCCAAGGATATTGCCATGCAGGTAGCGGCCGCTAATCCCCTTGCCATTTCGCAGAAGGATTTTTCGCAGGAGCTCATTGAGAAGGAAATGAGCATCTACAAGGCCCAGGCCGCTGAGTCTGGCAAGCCGGAGAAAATCCAGGAGCAGATTGCTGCCGGCCGCATGAAGAAGTTCTACAAAGAGAGCGCACTCGTTGAGCAGGCCTTTGTAAAAGACCCCGACACTACGGTGGCACAGGTTCTGCAGGCCGCCTCCAAGGAACTCGGAGACACGCTGAGCGTTACCGGCTTTGAGCGCTTTGAGTTGGGCGGGCTCTAAGAGACGAGAGGCGTTCTCTTCACCAAGAGGCAGGGATGCGACAGGAGCGCGTGGCAGGAAGAGTATTCTTCCTGCCACGCGCTCTGCTTACTTCCTGCTGCTCACCTGCACCACTTCCTTCGCAAATACTTCCTTTGCTCCTCAGTAACGTGGGCGCATTTAGCTATCGAGTTGCAGAAACCGTACCTGGCCAGAGATCCGCTATCCCTTTACCGGCACTACCAGTGCTCAACTTCGGCCTTTGCCTTTGCCACCGCCTCTTCGAGATCGGGGTCGTCTGCTGTGATACTCTGCAATCTTGCTGGCGCTTCGCCGAGGTCAAAATCATACGTGTCCACGTAGTGCTTACAGAAGATCCTGATAGCCTCTAACAGTTTCTCCCTGCTTACGTCCTCTCCGGCATCAAGCTTCTCAAGTAGCTCTTCCCAGTCATCCCTATAGGCCAAATCCATAGGTTCCCCGTTATAGCGAATATGTGGATCCATATTGCTGATAAAAGACCCGAGGTCGAAGGATCTACGCTCTCCACCAAGACCATAGTTGAAATAGTATTTGTCTAATAAATAGTACATGGCATAGAAAGCCTGCTTATTTGTCATCTTTATCATTACCTTCCCAACAGTCTTTCATTAGAGAACGGTATCGTATTGACACCGCCATTTTGGATGACGCCGTTCAAGGTGTACACCCACACCTGTGTTCCGTCGCTACGGGTGTAAGCATAGACATCGTTGCCAGCATGGTTAACGCCAACATAATTGCTCGGATACTTCGT
>JAIRZP010000242.1 GCA_031267175.1 Coriobacteriales bacterium
GTGCAGTTCGTCCACTTGAAAGACCTCTCTGCCAAAGTGGGACACTTGCCCCGTCCCCCTGTCCCACTTGCCCCGTCCCCCTGTCTTCAGAACCCTGAGAACGCTGTCGTCGTAGCGGGACACTATCGGGCGGTTGTGCAGCAGAAAGGCATCGGCTATCTCCCCAAGCAACTCCTGTGCCAGTGCGTCATCGCCGATGATGGGCTCTTCGCTGACATTGCCCGAGGTCATGACTAGAGGCCCATCCGTCGCTCGAAGCAGGAGGTGATGCAGGGGCGTTGCAGGCAGCATAACGCCCACCTCGGTCAGTCCGCAGACAACGGAGGACGCGAGGGGCAGATCGCCGGCCCCAAGCAGCACAATGGGGGCGGCGGGGCTGGCGAGCAGGGACGCCTCGGCCTCACTCACAACAAAACGCTGCCGCACGGCCTCGAGGCTCGCGACCATCACGGCCAGAGGCTTTCGCGGCCGTTGTTTGCGCTTCCTGAGCCTGGCTACGGCCTCCTCATTCGTGGCGTCGCAGGCCAGATGATAGCCGCCCAGAGACTTGATGGCAACGATGCGGCCCTCCGCCAGCAGAACCGCGCAGCGCTCGATAAGGGCATCGCTCTGTTCCGCGTTGGCACCCGGTTTGCGCTCGCCGCTCTGGGGAAGGTACAGTTCGAGCTGCGGCCCGCAGGCAAAGCAGGCAGTGGGCTGGGCGTGGAACCGTCGGTCTCCCGGGTCGTGGTATTCGTGCTCACACGGCTCACACAGGGCAAAGTCGGCCATGGAGGTGCGCGCACGGTCATAGGGCAGGCTCCTGATAAGGGTAAAGCGCGGCCCGCAGTTGGTGCAGTTGATGAAGGGATAATGGTAACGGCGGTCGGAAGCGTCCAGCAGTTCCGCAAGGCATTCGGGGCAGGTGGCCAGGTCTGGTGAGACAAGTGTGCGGGTACCTTCCCGCCTGTCGGACGCCGCTATGGCAAAGCCACTCTCACACTCCTCGTTGGTCTCGTGCCAGCTGATGTCTGTGACAACGGCCGCCGCAGGCTTCCTCTCCTGCAATCCGCGCAGGAACTCCTCAAGCTCTGCCTCTCCTCCCCGGGCAAGGATGTGCACACCATCGGAGGCGTTATTGACCCAGCCGTCAAGGCCCAGCTCCCGGGCCAGGCAGAACACGAAGGGCCTGAAGCCGACGCCCTGAACAATGCCCTCGACGTGAATACGCCGCGCCATCAGATGTATTTGCCGGTGGTGGTAGCCGTGAGTCGCCCGTGTTTGACCCCTTTGACCCCGAGGATGGCCTCGGCAATGGCACGGACCTGCTTGCTCTGCCCGCGCAGCACGATGACTTCCAGGCAGTTATGGGCATCGAGATGCACGTGCATCGTGGAGACGATCTTGTCGTAATGGGCGTGCTGGATGAGGTCGAGCTTGCCCTGCAGGTCGGAGGCATGGTGGTCAAAGACGATGCTCAGCGTGCCTACGATCTCGGCATCGGGGTCGTCCCACTCCTCATCCACGAGGCTTGTCCGCACGAGGTCGCGGATGACCTCCGAGCGGTTCTTGGCCAGGCCGCGGCGCGCCACGAGGTTGTCAAACTGCATCAGCAGTTCCTCGGGCATGGCCACGGAAAAACGTACAAGTTCTCCCATGGGCTCAGTGCTCCGTTAAGTCAAAAACTACCATTATCTGCTTGCTCCTTTTCCACATTGCTGCGTTGTCCTCAGTCGCATTACCGCCAGTAGGGCTCCTTCGTCCGCCTTGCACTGTGAAAAATGAGCAGCGCATCTAACGGCAGTTTTTGACTTAACGGAGCACTCTAGACTGCCGTGACGGAAACGTCGGGTGCCAGGGCCGATTCCTTCTCGACAAGCTCACCGGCTTCGTCGAGCAGGGCGCGCACCTCGTCCAGGAGGCCCTGGGCCTGTTGCAGCGAGGCAGCGGTGCGGGTAAGCCGGCCATCGTCGGCGCTGTGATAGGCCCGGTGCGTCCAACGGCGACAGAGTGCCACCGCCTCATCCACCTGCTCGATTGTGCCCTTGAGTTGGTTTGCGTTAACACCATGCGTGCACATAGGGTTCTCCTTACTAGTGCCAACGTGCGAGAGCCCGCTCGCCTGAACAGGCCGTTGGAACACGCCAGCTGGTTATACGGGTACGGAAGACACGGAGGATACGTTGCTCAGGGAAGTGATAATCAATCATCGCTTCCCTGGAGATACGCGGAGAAGCGGCTGACCAGTTCCTCCTTGGGAACAGCACCCATGCTCTGGGCAACGGCCTGGCCGTCCTTGAAGAGGATGACACAGGGTATCGACATGACGCGATAGCGCTGCGCAAGCGCCGGCTCGGCGTCTATGTCCACCTTGCCCACGACGATAGTGTCGGCGTACTCTTCTGACAGCTGCTCAATAATGGGAGCAAGTGCGCGACACGGGCCGCACCAGCCCGCCCAGAAGTCGATGAGCACCGGCTTGTCGGAACTCTGGATAGTGGTATCAAAATCTTCAGATGTGAAAGCAGTTACCTGTGCCATGGCACATTCCTCTCGCTCGGTAATCGGGTATGCTCATGATAACACGTTCGGGGAAGTTCGTAACCTGAGAAAGGTAGATGACCGGTGACGTGGAAAAGCCAAGGCTGGGTCAGGGCTGTTGTCCACCTTCCACAATAAGACGTAGACCAGTTGCCGCTTCCCCTGACAAACGCTACCAGATGGTCTCAAGCCGGGGATTGCTGCTGAGTGCCGTGTCGCTGGTGATGAGTACCAGGTTCTCCAAAGCAGCCTGAGCGGCGATGACACGGTCGAAGGGATCGGGGTGAGGCCAGTCCATCTGCCCGGCAAGATAGGCATGAGCAAGGGTAACCGGGAGATCAAAAACACCGAGTTTGCCCACGACTTCCCGATAGTTTTCAACAATGAACCCATAGGCTCCGAGTTTACCCAAACGGTGCTTATAGGCCAATTCATAGGCACTGATTGAAGAGAGGAAGAGGCGCGTAGTTGGATCCTCGATGATGCTACGCGCAAGACTTCCCAATCCGCTGGGCTTCTTTGCGGCCCAAAGCAGTGCGCATGAGTCCAACAGGAAGTCGTGACGGTCTCCCCTGTCGCTCAATGCGCTTCCCATAGAAGCAACTCCTCATCCGGTAGATCGTCGAAAAAACTGTCGGGTATATCCTCGTCGCCAGATACAAAGCCCAACGTGCGCTTACTGGGACACTCATACGGCACCAACTTAACGGCAGGCACACCACGATGTGCGATGATAACATCATCGCCGGCCAACGCAGCTTGCACCAGCCTTGATAGATTGGTCTTTGCGGCCTGCATGTTCATCGTTACGGTCATGTTGTCTGTCACCTCGTCTCCTTATCAGTTACGGGATACCCATAGTAGCCGAAAAATAAGACCAGGTCAAGTAAGTCTGGGCTGCCAGCATACACGATAATCGGCCGCTTTGCAGATTGTCGCAGCTGTGCGAAGTTCTCCGCGGCCTATGCATGAACAGAGTGGGACAGGGCGACTGTCCCACGAACCCCAGTGCGTCCGTTGCCCATCCTCTTTAGTAGCGATTAGCTTTGAGGAATTCGTTTATCTGGCTGGTGGTAAGCGGGCTGTCCAGATAGGTGTTGATAAGCGACCGCGTCACGTCTGTATATCTGTTATCTTGCACATGGCTGGTGATTGAGTTGAGAATGCACACGTAGTCGATGTCGCTTATCTCGACTATCGTCTCGATGTCTCGCAGATCCTGTTCCCTGTCAAAGGACTTATTATATTGCATGAAGTCGTAGACTTCTGTAACTATCGAAAACAACTTGAGCCGGACAAAGTCGCTGATGTCAATCACCTTAAGATGGATGTTGGAAAAGTCAATTCTCGAATTGGGGCCAAACTTCAACTGCTCCGGGTGGATACCCGCAAATTCAAACTCGTCATACAGTGAGAGGACATCGTCATTAAGCCAGCGCAGGTCTATATTCAGCTCCTCGCCGATATTCTTCACCCTCTGCCTGACATCATCGGTGAGCCTGCTCATCGCATCAATGTCGTGTGATTGCCGAATCTCGATATCAAGATTCTGTAAGAACAAGGAGAACCCGCCCACGATATTGAGATTCAGCACTATGCCGTCTCGTCTCAACTCAGCATTAAGGGTTTTCAGGGCTTGTAACAGTTCGTCCATATCTACGTATTGAATTCTGGAAAATAGTCTCTGATTATTTCGACCTGATAGTCCCTCAGCATATTCTCTTTTGCTAACTGGTCAACATAGAGACAGGTCAGGACATAATTCGTTTGATGCAGCTTGTTAAAGTGCCTCCAGAAATCCTGTTTGTCCATCGTGAGAAAATCGTTGGGGATGGTGTACTTGAACAGGAGCATGTCCTCTCTGAGCGTTTGGGTGCTGGACTTGATGCCTGCTTTTTCCCTTGCTTTCAGCAGCAGTTTTCTGTTGGACATTCCGCTGTCTCCCTTTCTGAGGTATCGACCTGCCCATTGTAGCAGATTGTCCGAAACGGTATCAGCTAGCGGATGCAAGGCCCGCGCCCCACCAACTTTGGGACAGTGGTGACGAGGCATCTCTCCCACATATCTGCCCACAGAAAAGACAAAAGACCTGCTGGATGCACAGGCCTTTCGAGGATACCTCAGTCAAAGTGGAGCGGTTGCCCTGTTTCCGTTAGTATTTTCACCCGTATTTGATGAATGTGTTGTCGCCCCAATTTATCTTGATTATATTATACCCGCTTGCAAAAGTACTTTTTATGCCTGGGTAGGTGGTCTCGTAATCATTCAGAAAATACTGCGTTAAGGGATCTGTTGATGTCACATCTGCGATATAGATGCATTGAAGACAGGTGTTGTTCTCGCCTGTAAAATACTTGTCCTGACTATACAGAAACACTTTTATGGAGCCGGAATGATCAAAATATGCAGAGAAGAAACTATACTGATCAATATAACCGGGAG
>JAIRZP010000260.1 GCA_031267175.1 Coriobacteriales bacterium
ATCCCGGTCGCACACACTCACAAAGGCCGTGCCGCCGGTGGGGAGCGAGTAGTCAATGGACAGCGCCGCCTTGGCATAGGCCACGGGAAAGGTAGGCCCTATGCCCATGTCCTCTCCCGTGGACGTCATCTCGGGGCCCAACACGATGTCCGCTCCCGGAAATCGTCCAAAGGGCATGACGGCTTCCTTGACGGAGTAATGGTCAAGCTCGCGCGTATCGGGAGGCAGGCCCAGCGAGGTAATGCCTGCGCCCGCCATGACCAGCGCAGCGGCCTTGGCCAGTGGCACGCCGCTCGCCTTGGAGGTAAAGGGCACCGTGCGGCTGGCGCGCGGGTTGACCTCCAGCACGTAGACGACAGAGTCCTTGACGGCATACTGGATGTTGACCAGGCCGCGCACGCCCAGGGCCAGGGCCAGGCGGGTGGTGTATTCCCGTATGGTCTGCCTGAGCGGAGCGGAGAGCGAGAACGGAGGGAGGCAGCAGCTGGAATCCCCGGAATGGATGCCGGCTTCTTCAATATGCTCCAGGATGCCACCGAGGTAGACCTCCTCGCCGTCTGAGAGCGCGTCCACATCCACCTCAATGGCACCCTCCAGAAAGGAGTCCAGGTACACGGGATGATCGGGCGAGACGCGTGTGGCCTCAAGCATATACTTTTCCAGCCGCTGCTTGTTGTAGGCTATCTCCATGCCCCGGCCACCCAGCACGTAGCTCGGGCGCACCAGCAGGGGAAAGCCCAAACGATCCGCTACCTTGCAAGCCTCATCAAAACTCTCCGCCGTACCCGCCGCCGGGTAGGCGATGCCCATCTCGTCAAGCAGCGTGGCAAAGCGCTCGCGGTCCTCGGCCAGGTCAATGGCATCGGGTCGGGTGCCGAGTATGGGTACACCGGCCGCCTCAAGCCGTTTGGCGAGCTTTAAGGGCGTCTGTCCGCCCAGCGTCACGATAACCCCGGCAGGCTGCTCCACATCGATGATGTCCATGACATCCTCAAAGGTGAGGGGCTCAAAGTAGAGCCTGTCAGAGGTGTCGTAGTCGGTGGAGACGGTCTCGGGGTTGCAGTTAATCATGATGGTCTCATAGCCCGCCTCGGCAAGCGCGTAACTGGCGTGGACACAGCAGTAGTCAAACTCGATACCCTGCCCGATGCGATTGGGGCCGGCACCGAGTATCATCACCTTGGGTTTGGTACAGGGGCGGGTCTCGCCCGTGTCCTCGTAACACTTATAGTAGTAGTTGGTGGAACTCGCAAACTCGGCGGCGCAGGTATCCACCATCTTGAACACGGGCACCACACCCAGCTCGCGGCGCAGGGCACGCACCTCGTCCTCGGTCACCGCTGCTGTGCCGCTTCCGCCGGTCGTGTCAACCGCCTCGCCGCCCTCGGAGAGCAGCCAGGCTATCTGCACATCGGAGAGTCCCCTACGCTTGGCCTCGTACAGCTCATCAAAACTCAGGGCATCCGGGCTCGTATGCTTAAGCGTCTCTTCCGCCGCTACCATGTGTGCCATCTGGGCCAGGAACCACGGGTCTATCGCCGTAGCCTCATACAGACGCTCCCGGCTCCAGCCACGGCGCAGGGCCTCCGCGCAGTAGAAGATGCGGTCCTTCGTAGGGACGCTCACCAGATGGGCAAAGCGCTGCTCGTCAAACGCATCCCTGCCATCGCTCCCGAGCCCGCCGCGACCGTCCTCAAGCGAGCGCAGGGCCTTGCCCAGGGCCTCCGGAAAGGTCCTGCCGATGGCCATGACCTCGCCCACTGCCTTCATGCGGGTGGTGAGCGTTGCGTCCGTGCCCTTGAACTTCTCAAAGTCAAAGCGCGGCACCTTGACCACACAGTAGTCGATGCTCGGCTCAAAGCACGCCGGCGTGGCCCCGGTGATGTCGTTGGTAATCTCGGGGAGCGTGTAGCCCACGGCAAGCTGGGCTGCAATCTTGGCGATGGCAAACCCCGTGGCCTTGGAGGCGAGCGCCGAGGAACGCGAGACGCGCGGGTTCATCTCTATGACCACCTGCCGGCCGTCGCGCGGGTTGACCGCAAACTGTATGTTGGAGCCCCCCGTCTCCACGCCAATAGCCTCCAGGATGGCGAGGGAGGCATCGCGCATCCACTGGTATTCCCTGTTGGTGAGCGTCTGCGCCGGCGCTACGGTAATCGAGTCGCCGGTGTGTACACCCATGGCGTCAAAGTTCTCTATGGAGCAGACGATGATGCTGTTACCCTCAGTATCACGCATCGCCTCCATCTCGTATTCCTTCCAGCCCAGCACGCTCTCTTCCACGAGCACCTCGCCCGCCGGACTGAGCGCGAGCCCCTGCGAGACAATCTCCCGGAGTTCGTCCCTGTTGTAGGCAATGCCGCCGCCGGCCCCGCCGAGGGTGTAGGACGGCCTCAGCACCACGGGAAAGCCCAGCTGCTCGGCCAGCACTTCGGCGTCTTCGACCGTATGAACATAGCCCGAACGCGCGCAGGCAAGGCCGAGCGAGGCCATGGTCTCCGCAAAGGCTCGGCGGTCTTCTCCCCTTTCTATGGCCTCGGGGCTGCACCCTATCATCTCCACGTCGTACTCATCGAGCACGCCGCTCTGGGCCAGCGCCATGGCACAATTAAGGCCGGTCTGCCCTCCGAGCGTGGGCAGCAGCGCATCCGGACGCTCAGCGGCTATGATACGCGCAAGCGAGGGAGGGGTCACCGGTTCCACATAGGTACGCGTGGCCATGCTCGGATCGGTCATGATGGTGGCCGGATTGGAGTTGACGAGGATGACCTCATAGCCGTCTGCCGCAAGCACCTTGCAGGCCTGGGTGCCGGAGTAGTCAAACTCGCAGGCCTGTCCGATGACAATGGGCCCGGAGCCGATGATGAGGATACGCCTGAGGTCGTCACGCCGCGGCATCAGTGCTTCCTCCAATTGGCTGAAGAGAGGGAAGGAGGGGAAGAGAAAGCTCTGCCGGGGCTGGAGGGAGTATCGGCGCTGGAGCTGGTGAGGGCCTCGGGGACGGGGCTGGCCTCAGCCGGGCCGGTGGAGTAAACCTCGCCAGGGGTGAGAGCGGGCCTGTCCTCAGCCAGCAGCTGGGCAAAGGCGCTGAACAGGTAGGCCGCGTCGGTGGGCCCGGGGCTTGCCTCGGGGTGGTACTGCACGCAGAAGGCCGGGATGTCGAGAAAGGCCATGCCCTCCGGCGTGCCGTCGTTAAGGTTGACATGCGTGAGTTGGACCCTGCCGTAGCTGGCGGTCTCCACCACGGGGGCAATGCGCCCTTCCACCCAGGAGAGCAGGCTCGCCGGATGGCTCGTCTCCCCCGCACTGAGCTCCGGTATGAGGGGCCCGATGGACTCAAAGACCACGCCAAACCCGTGGTTTTGTGTGGTTATCTCCACCTTATTGGTAAGGAGGTTCATGACGGGATGGTTGCCGCCCCGGTGCCCGAACTTGAGCTTTTCGGTCCGGGCTCCCACGGCTCTTCCGATGATCTGGTGCCCCAGGCAGATGCCAAACACAGGCACGCGCCCGAGAAGCTCACGGGCAGCGGCGGTCGTGGCCTCTACCGGCTCCGGGTCGCCGGGGCCGTTGGAGAAGAACACGCCATGGGGCTCTCTTGCCAGCACCTCGGCCGCCGGTGTGTCCCAGGGCACGAGTTCGACCTCCAGGCCCTCCCGCATGAGGGCTTGCAGGATGCCGTACTTGGCCCCGCAGTCATAGGCCACGACCTTGCGGGGAGCGGCTGGGGCAGCGGGGACGGCGCTGGGTGGGACAGCCCCGTCCCCCTGTCCCAGCCCCGTACCCCTCCAGAACTCCGGCACCTTCACGCTCACCGTCTGTACAAGGTTCTGGTGGAGCAGCGAGGGCGATGCCTTGACCCTGGTCAAGAGGCCTGCCTCGTCAAGGTCGAGCGTGGAGATGCCTGCCCGCAGGGCACCGTGCGTACGCAGGTGACGGGTAATGGCGCGGGTGTCCAGCCCTGAGATGGCAATGACCCCCTGCTCTGCAAGGAAGTCCGGCAGGCTCAGGTCGCTTCTGAAGTTTGAAGGCTCCTCGCAGAGATCGCGCACGACGAGGCCTCTGAGCGCCAGCGTACTTCGTTGCAGGTCTGCGAGTGCCACGCCGTAGTTGCCTATCTGCGGATAGGTCATCGTGAGTATCTGTCCGGCGTAGCTGGGGTCGGAGAGTATCTCGGGGTAGCCCACCAGGGAGGTGTTGAAGCAGAGTTCACCAAAGGTCTCCCCCGGTGCACCTGCGGATCTTCCCACAAACGAGCTGCCGTCCTCCAGT
>JAIRZP010000264.1 GCA_031267175.1 Coriobacteriales bacterium
CTCGGGCCCGAGGGCTTCTTTACCGAAGCGACGCCGCTCGACCCGCACAGCCCCTACTCAGCGAGCAAGGCTTCCGCCGACCTGCTGGTCAAGGCCTTTGGAGACACCTACCGGCTCCCCGTCAACATTACCCGCTGTTCCAACAACTACGGGCCGTTTCAGTTTCCGGAGAAACTCATTCCCCTGATGATACACAACGCCCAGCAGCACCGGGCACTCCCGGTGTACGGCGACGGGTTGCAGGTGCGCGACTGGCTGTATGTGCAGGATCATTGCAGGGCCATCGACCTGGTCTTGGAACGCGGAGAGCCTGGCGAGGTCTACAACATCGGTGGCCACAACGAGCGCACCAATATGCAGATTGTCTCGCAGATAATCAAGCAGCTGGCCCAGAGCCTTGCTGACCCTCAAATAAGCGAGGCCCTCATACAGCACGTGACTGACCGCAAGGGCCATGATAGGCGTTACGGCATTGACCCGGCAAAGATCGGCGCGGCACTCGGTTGGCAGCCTGAGACTCCGTTTGAAGAGGGCATCGCGTTGACGATACGCTGGTATCTTGAGCATCAGAGTTGGGTTGAGCACGTTACTTCGGGAGCTTATCGCAGGTATATTGAGCAGATGTACGGTAGCTAATGAGCATTTCTGTTGCCCTGGCGGCAAAAGATGGCGAGCGGTATCTGCAAAGCCAGGTGGAGTCGATTCTTCCGCAGCTGAGTGAGGCACGCGGCGATGAGCTTATCATTTCTACGGATCCCTCCAGCGACGCGACCGCCGAAATTGTGGCAAGCTTGGCCCGGCAGGCACCTGTTATCAGGCAGCTTACCGGACCCGGAAGAGGTGTACAGGCAAACTTTGAGCACGCACTCAGGGCCTGCACAGGCAGCCATCTTTTCCTTTCCGACCAGGACGATGTCTGGATGCCCGATAAGGTAACCGAGGTCATGGATGCCTTTGATGCGAGCGACGCTGCCCTGATCCTTCACGACGCCGCGATGGTTGACGAGGATCTCTACGAGCTGGCTCCCTCGTATTTTGCCCGACGCGGCAGCAGGGCGGGGCTCTGGCCCAACATCCTCAGGAACTCCTATGTGGGCTGTTGCCTGGCCTTCAGACGGGAGCTGTTGGACTATGCCCTCCCCTTTCCTCCCGATATTCCCATGCACGACCAGTGGCTGGGCCTTGTCGCCTCGCGGTTCATGACGGTACACTTGCTCCCCGTGCAACTGGTACGATACCGCAGGCACAGGAGCACCGCTACTTCTGATACGCAGCATGCCCGTCTCTGGCAGATGACTGCGTGGCGTTATGCCGTGATACGAGCGTTGCGAAAGCGAGAAAGGGAGCTCAGATGAGCAAGTTCAGGTTTATCAAGACGGAGATCGACGGCGTGCTCATCGTTGAACCTACGGTGTACGGAGACGAGCGCGGCTACTTTATGGAGACCTACCATGAGCGCGACTTTGCAGAGGGCGGCATTACGGCGCATTTTGTGCAGGACAATCAATCGAGCTCAACGAGAGGGGTTCTGCGCGGGCTGCATTTTCAGCGGAACTATCCGCAGGCCAAACTCGTGCGCGTCATCAGTGGCGAGGTATTTGATGTGGCCGTGGATATACGCCCAGACAGCCCCAGCTACGGTGCCTGGGCAGGCGCACTGCTCAGCGCCGAGAACAAGCGGCAGCTCTTTATTCCCCGTGGTCTGGCGCACGGCTTTCTCTGCCTGAGCGACACGGCCGAATTCATCTATAAATGTGATGAGTTCTATCATCCCGAGGACGAGGGCGGCCTCGCCTGGGACGACCCTACCCTGGCTATAGCCTGGCCCTTGGAGCCGGGACAGAAGCCGTTCTTGTCAGAAAAGGACCGACAGAATCCCCCGCTCTGATACACTATGCGTATGAATGAGATTATCGAACAGATACTGGCCGGCTTTGGGGTCGTTGTTATTGTGGCGGTGGTAATCCTGGTATGCGCCACTATTCCACGCATCAGACGATATCTTCCTGCCTTAACACAATACCGACATCTTCTCTCCTCATTGGTAGCGCGCGACTTGAAGGTAAAGTATCGCAGATCGGCGCTGGGCGTTGCCTGGAGTGTTATCAATCCCCTGTTCATGATGCTTATCGTCACCTTTGTATTCTCGCAGGTCTTCAGGATTCAGGTAGAGAACTACCCCATCTTTTATCTGACTGGGAGTATCGTGTATACCTTTGTCAATGAGGCTACTGCCACCTCCATGAACTCGATAATCTCAAATGCCGGGTTGATAAAGAAGGTCTACATCCCCAAATACCTGTTTCCTCTCCAAGCCTGCATTACCGCCGCGGTCAACGCGTCGCTTTCGCTGGTTGCGGTGGCGATAGTGTTTGCTGTGTTGCAGGCACCCCTGCACCTTACCCTGTTCCTGACACCGGTTCCGCTGCTCTTTGCAGGCGTTTTCAGCCTGGGACTGGGACTGATTCTCAGCGCACTCGTCGTCTACTTCCGCGACATTGCCCATATCTATGGCATCTGGTGCCTGGCCTGGTTCTATATCACCCCGATACTCTATCCCCTCTCCATTCTGCCGGATTTTGCCCAGACGATTCTGCTGTTTAACCCACTGGTACACTTCGTCGACTATTCACGAGCGGTCATGCTTGAGGGCGTGGTGCCCGGCCTGCAGGAGAACCTGATTTGCCTGGGATTTGCCCTGAGCACCCTCACCATAGGCATCCTGGTATTCAAAAAGGCCCAGGAAAAGTTCATCCTTTATCTGTGAGAAGCCATGCGAACAGTCATCGAAGCTAACAACGTTACCATGAGATTTCGCCTGTATCAGGACAGGCCCGACTCGCTTAAGGAGCTCTTAATCAAGCTCACGCAGCGGCAGGTGAAGAAGTACGACGAGCTCGTTGCGCTGAGCCAGGTGAGCCTCAAGGTCTATTCGGGGGACGTTTTGGGGATCATCGGACTCAATGGCAGCGGCAAGAGCACGCTCCTCAAACTGATTGCCGGTATCTTAAAGCCTACCGAGGGCACGCTCGTGAGGACGGGGGCTATCTCGCCCCTTATCGAGCTGGGTGCCGGCTTTGACATGGACCTGACCGCGCGGGAGAACGTGTTTCTCAATGGTGCCGTGTTGGGCTTCTCAAAGGCAGCAATGGCAGAAAAATACGACGGGATTATCGAGTTCTCTGAGCTGCAGGAGTTTCAGGACGTGCCTATCAAGAGCTTTTCCTCCGGTATGCTCGCCCGACTCGGTTTTTCCATCGCCACGAGCACGCAGCCGGAGATCCTCATTGTCGATGAAATACTCGGCGTGGGAGACTTTCTCTTCAAGGAAAAGAGCGAGAACAGGATCCTCGAGATGATGTCCGGCGGCACGACCGTGCTGTTGGTGTCTCACGCGATTAAAGATATAGAGAAGTTGTGTACCCGCGCAATCTGGCTGGACAAGGGAGTCAAGCATATGGACGCGGGCACCGACGAGGTCTGCTCAGCGTATAAGGCATTGGCAGACTGAGATGAGTACCTCAAGGTTAGAAGAGCAACTGAAAGAGGCTCGCGCAGAGATAAAGGTTTTGGAGAGGGAGAATAAAGAGCTTCACACGGCACTCGGCCAGGCACAAAAAAGCATACAGGAGTATAGCAGCACTGTTTCGTGGAGAATAACCGCACCTCTGCGAGCATGCAGAAGTCTTTTGCACTACGCTTTTAGCGCACTGAAGATGGCAGGCAAGCTTCCCAAGTTCTTCTCGCATGTCAAGAACTACGGCTTAAGAAAGGCGCTCCAAACTGCCAAAAGCAGGCTGAGATCTCAGCCAACCGTGAGCCTCAAAGAACTGATTGGTACGGAAGAAGCGGAGCTTGAGGCGGAGCGGGCCCAGGTGTTTGATCCGATGCCTCTCATCAGCATTGTCGTGCCGCTCTATAACACCAATGAAGAGCACCTGAAGGAGATGCTGGACTCCGTACAGCAGCAGACCTATGGGGCCTGGGAATTGATGCTTATCGACGCAAGCGATGAGAATCACGCAGGGGTGGGCTCTCTGTGCAAAGAACGAGCACGGGATAATGAGCGTATCGTCTATCATCCTATACCGCAGAACCTCGGCATAGCGGACAACACCAATATCGGGCTTGCCGCCGCGACAGGCGCCTATATTGCGCTTCTGGATCACGACGACCTCCTGCATCCCTCGGCACTTTTTGAGTTTGTTCAGGAGATAGACACAACGGGTCCCGACCTGCTCTACTCAGATGAACTCATTTTCTATGGCTCACTGGAGAAGGAGTATACCCCGCATTTCAAGCCGGATTTTTCTCCTGATCTGCTGCGCAGCTACAACTATATCTGCCACTTTCTGGTGTTTTCTCGAGGCCTGTACGAAACATGCGGTGGCATGCGGAGCGAATGCTCAGGCTCCCAGGACTACGACCTGACCCTGCGCCTGAGCGAGCAGGCAGCTACCATAGCGCATATCCCCAAGCTGCTGTACTTCTGGCGGCGGCATGCAGAAAGCTACTCGACCGACCTGCAGCAAAGAACCCGCTGTATCATCGCCGCCAAGACTGCCCTGGAAGATCAGCTGGAGCGTCTCGGACTGCAAGGCGAGGTGCTGGATGCAAATTTAGCAACCTATTATCGTATCAGCTATGCCATCCAGGGCAGTCCGCTTGTTTCGATTATCATCCCCAACAAAGACCATGTCGAGGACCTCGAAACCTGCCTGCAATCGATCCTCAAAACTTCAAGCTACACCCATTACGAGATTCTCATTATTGAGAACAACAGCGAGGATTCCGAAACCTTCCGTTACTACGAACAACTCACCGATCCCCGTATCAAGCTGCTCACGTATACTGAGGAGTTCAACTTTGCAGCCCTCAACAACTTTGCGGCAGAGCACGCCAACGGCGAGTATCTCCTCTTCCTCAACAACGATACCGAGGTTATCAACCCGGCCTGGCTTGAGGAAATGCTCATGTTTGCCCAACGCGGGGATGTGGGAGCCGTAGGGGCCAAGCTATACTATCCAGACAACACCATCCAGCACGCAGGGGTGATTCTCGGTATAGCGGGAGGGGCTGGCCACAGTCACAAAGGTAAGAAGCGCAACGATTTAGGCTACTTTAACCGTGCGCAGCTGGTTCAGAATATTTCGGCCGTTACCGGTGCCTGTCTGATGGTAGGCAAGAATACGTTTTTTGAGGTAGAGGGCTTTACTGAGGAATTCACTATTGCATACAACGATGTTGATCTGTGTTTGAAGCTGCGTGAGCGCGGCTATCTCAACGTGTACACCCCGTATGCAGAGCTGTACCACTTTGAGTCAAAGAGTCGCGGATACGAAGATACTCCGGAAAAGATCGCACGGCTCAGAAGTGAAGTAGTCAGACTGCGCACACGCTGGGGAGAGGTGTTTGAGAATGGTGACCCGTACTATAATCCCAACCTGACCTTGGAGCGAGAGGATTTTTCTTTAAGCTAACGTAAGCCCGAAACCTAACCTGTCGCGTCTATACATCTTTGGAGTGTTCAACGCAAAGCATGAGAGTGTCACCTCCCGGCATCGTCGCTCCTACACATCCGTGGAGTGTCCCAACGCACGGTGCCTTGTCTTCCTTTCGAGGATTGTCAGCGCCAGGATAAGCACGACGGCAAGTGCTGAGGCAACAGCGCCTTCTTTTTGCAATGGCACGTCAAAGCGCAGCACACATTCGTTGTATCCGGCGGCTACCGGCAGGGCCATAAAGAGCGAGTCGACCCTGAGTATCTCAATGGGCTCCCCGTTTACGGTCGCACTCCACCCCTTTGTGTAAGGCAAAGGCGCAAAGGCGTAGCCGGGCTTGCTCGCATCAACGGAAAAGCTGAGGACATTCTTGTCTCGCGACAGAGCAGAGATGTCCGCAGGCTCGCCAGTAAGCAGATCGCCTGCACCGCCTTGGCCCTGCGCCCGTTGGTTTGACGCTTGCTCCAAGCTCGTAAGCGCCGTGTCGTAACCGTCCTGTTCATCAATGACTATCGCCTGCTGCAAGATAGTATCTTTTTGCTCCCGACTCGCAGGCTTGAACTCGCTGAAGGGCACAGCGAGCGAGTAGAAGCTCACAAAGCTGCGGTAATTCTCATTAAGGTAGACCGTGTTCTCCACATCGTCGTCTTGTTCCGTGGACGCGAGTCCGTCAGAGCCCTCGCCAGGGTCGTTGCTGGAAGGCACGGCCACAGGCACAAAACCGGCAGGGATTTCTGACGCACGGACATTGCTTGCTATGAGGTACTTCAGCCCAACGATATTCGCAATCGTTTCGTTAAGGCGCGCGTCATGGGCCATGTCTATATAGTGGTAGGTGCCCGGCAATATCGAATCCGTGCCAGGGCAGTAATCCTCCAAAAGGCTGTGCGTGTACTTGTTATGGAGGGTGTCATACCAGCTGAGCCCGTAATAATCCGCGCCTTTAGGTAGATCTAACGTATAAAGCGAGGCAAAGCTGCTATCTCGCAAAAACTCAATCCGATAGACATCCTTATCGCTTTGCTGCCTGTTACCGTAATCATAAGAAGTATCAATCTGCCTGCTATAGGCTGTTGCCTGTTCGGTTGTCATGAAGCCTCTGTTAAGGTTTTTTACCAGAAAAGCATCCGCGGTCACATTGGCAAACAGCAGCGCAACCATCGCAATCGTCAACCCACGGCGCGTCGTTTCGGAGCAGGCCCTGCGAGAATATATCAGCACCACAACTACGAAAAGCACTACCATAAGCAGCGGAACAGCGTTTACGCGAGATGTCTGCACATCCATGAGCAGCAAGATAACGGTTACCGCAAGACTTACGACCAGCACGGGCAGGCTGAGCCTGCGCCTTGCGAATAATGGATCGAGAACGCCACAGACGACGATGGCAAAGACGGGCATGACCACGCCCGTCCACCGGAACATCGGATATTGGAAGAAGTTCATCGCCGCCGCACCCAAGTCGGTACACAACAGGACGCACAGTAAGGCCACAGCAAGCAGCTTTGCGCACTGTATCCGCCTGACTCCTTTCGCAAATCCCGTCGCAAAGATGCCCGCTACATACTGCCCGCAGAAAACCCAGATCAACGAACTGAAGAATAGCTTCCCCACTTCAAACATATTCGTTCCCGAACCGACGGTGGCATTGACACCTCCAAACGCAAGGTCAGAGACCGACAGCCTGAGCATACTCGGCAGATTCGTTGCCAGAGAAAGCCATTCAGGCAGGCGATCAAGGATGCCTGCACCCGAAAGCGATAGACGTGTTGAGGAGTCCGTCATGAAGAGCAGAGCTGGCAGCAATACTACCGCAGACAGCAGCACACCCAAAAGCACCGAGAGAACAATTGCCCTCGCCCTGCGGAAGAGGGCCCTTCCCTTGTGCTTTGCGCTCAGCTGCCACAGCCGCAGGGCAAAGTAGAACACGCAGAACAGCCCTATCATCCACGAGAAATAGAGACTGTCTGCGATGATCCAGGCAACGGCTAGGCAGAGAGGAAGGCTGAACCATCTTGCGTTGCCCTGCAACGTTCGCTCCATCAACGTGAGGATGAGGATGACGGCGACCTGCAGCACAGCAAACATATAATGCTCGCCACAAATCAGCAGAAAACCGTTAAAGGCGAGCAGATACGATGCCACGACTTTGGACTTTTTGCTAAACCCGAAAAAACCCAGGTAGTAGTAGCACAGATGCCCGCAGACAAAGGGAGGCACGACGATGCAGATCATGAGGGCAAAGGGCACGACATCGCCGCCACATAGCAGGCCGAGCAACACGACCGGCAGGTAGAACGGGTTGAGCAAGACCTCGCTGAGTTCGTTCGCGATATTCGTTGCCGCAAGATTGTCCAGGCTCAGGCCCGTCAGATCAAAGCTACCCAGCGCGTGCACTGCGTTCAACACCCGGTGCACATACTGCGACATAGTGTCAGACTGCAAGTCTACATAGCCCAAAAAGGTGCCAGCGACAGCAATCAGGCCAAAAGCCAAGACAGCCGTAACGGATATGAGCGAGAAAAGCACAACATGCGGAGAAAGAGGTGAGGTACAGGGGAAGGATCTCTTTGCGCGAGCGGAGGAAGATGTAGGGGACTGCGTCCCCGACGTCCCGCTCAGCGGCGACACTGCTGATGACGCCCTCGACGCACCACTCAGCGGTGGCGTGGCTGGCTGCACCCTCGACACACCGCTCGAATCTGGATGCAGAAACGCTACGAGCGCTCTCAGCAGCAAAAGAGTACTTATCCCCAACAGCAGTCCAAAGGATGCGGCCATACCATACGCGTACGCGCCTCGCGCGTGGGTGAGGAAGAGCGCAACGGCACCGTACAGGGCCGCGATAAGCAGCACAAACACTGCTGACACGGCACTACGCCGCTTTTGCCCCTTCCCGCTTTGAGCCATACCCAGCCAAAGGAGAGAGCGGCCAAGGGTGCCGAGCGCGCTGCGCACATGCCTCGACTTCCCAAGGAAGATCTCGGCCACAAGCAAGGTACACAGCAGCGCACCAACAAGCACGGCAAGGAGGGCGGCAGGCATCAGATACCAGATGTTCGTAAACGTGAGCGAGTCGAGAGCGAATGAGACATCCGGTTGCGTGGACAAATCCAAGCGAAGCGCAGTTACGCCGTCGGTTGGTACTTGGACAACATTTACACCGTTTA